>JAFVQN010000042.1 GCA_017504805.1 Akkermansia sp.
GAAAATCAACATTTATGCTTGCCTAATCTGGAATGATTCGATATAATGCAAACATTCCAAGTTATGGTCAATTCCAAATCCAACAGTCCCCGTTCCATGGCAACCAGCCTGGTGCGCAACGCCGGAGTGCGCATGACACGGCAGCGCCGCGCCGTGCTGGAAACCATCCTCAGCTCGCACGACCACCCGACCGCCGCCATCATCTTCGAGCGCACGAAACAGCACCTGCCAGGCATATCACTCGCCACGGTGTACAACTGCCTGGAAACGCTTTCGGAATCAGGCATCATCAACCATTTGAACTTCGACAACGGCCCCTCCCGGTTCTGCCCAAACCTGCAGCCGCATGTCCACCTGCTGGATGACACGAACAACCGCGTGCTGGACGTGCAGCTGAAACCCGGGCTGCGCCCGGAAGATGTGTTTGATTTGCCTGAAGGTACCTGCGTGACACGGATGGACGCTTGCCTACACGGCAATGTTCCTGTATAATGACCGCAGCAATGAGTCTTGTCATCAAAAATCTGCATGCGCGCGTGAAGGACGGCGCGCCTATCCTCAACGGCATCAACCTGGAAATCCCCAGAGGAGAGGTGCATGCCATCATGGGGCCGAACGGCTCCGGCAAATCCACCCTCTCCAAAGTTCTGTGCGGGCACCCTGACTACGAAGTCACCGCAGGCAGCGCTGAGCTTGACGGCCAGGACCTCTTTGCCATGAGCGTGGACGAACGCAGCCGCGCCGGTCTTTTCCTGGCTTTCCAGTACCCGGTGGAAGTTCCCGGCGTAACCAATGCCAACTTCATGCGCGCCGCGCTCCAGGCCCGCCTGCCCAAGGGCGAGGAACTCGACGCCGTCTCCTTCTACAAGGAACTGCGCAGCAAGATGAAGCAACTGGGCATGGACCCGAAATTCACCGCCCGGGCCGTCAACGAAGGCTTCTCCGGCGGCGAAAAAAAACGCAACGACATTCTGCAGATGATGATGCTCAACCCCAGCTACGCCATTCTGGACGAAACGGACAGCGGCCTGGATGTGGATGCCCTGCGCATTGTCTCCGATGGCGTGAACGCCATGCGGGCCCCCTTCCGCAGCTTCCTGGTCATCACGCACTACAAGCGCCTGCTCGACTACATCCACCCGGATGTCGTACACGTGCTCTACCAGGGGCAGATTGTGCGCACCGCCGGCTTCGAGCTGGTAGACCACATTGAGCAGCACGGCTTTGATTTCCTGAAAACCAGCGAGGAGTGATGGACGAGACCACGTTCCAGATAGATACGCGAGGCGCGTTCTCCATGCCCGAGAACCACAAATTTGACGCCGGGTACGGGCTCACAGAAGAGACCATCGACTACATCTGCGATGCCAAGGGAGAACCGGACTGGCTGCGCCAGTTCCGCAAGGAGGCCCTCAGAAAATTCAACGAAATGCCCATGCCCTTCCACTGGGCTCCGGAGGGTATCCGCAACGTCGATTTCGAAAACTTCCGCTATTACCTCTCGCACGGCGCCACCCCCAGCCGCACCTGGGAAGAAGTGCCCGAGGACATGAAGCGCACCTTCGAGCGCCTCGGCGTGCCGGAGCAGGAGCGGGCCTTCCTCGCCGGCGTGGATGCCCAGTACGACTCCGAAACCGCCTACACCAACATGCGCGAAGAACTGCAGAAGCAGGGCGTCATCTTCGTGAACTCCACCGAGGGGCTCAAGGAATACGAACACATCTTCCGCCCCTGGTTCGGCAAAGTCATCCCCGTGGGCGACAACAAATTCTCCGCCCTGAACCACGCGGCCTTCTCCGGCGGTTCGTTCATCTACGTACCCAAAGGCGTGAAACTCGCCCAGCCGCTGCAGGCATACTTCCGCATCAATTCCGAAAGCATGGGCCAGTTCGAACGCACCCTCATCATTGCCGACGAAGGCGCCGAGCTCATGTACATGGAAGGATGCACCGCCCCGCAGTACGACAGCGCCACCCTCCACTCCGGCGTAGTGGAGCTGGTAGCACTGAAAGGCGCCAGAATCCAATATGTCACCGTGCAGAACTGGTCCACAAATGTCTACAACCTCGTCATCCAGCGCGGCCTGGCCATGGAGGATGCCGAAATCCGCTGGATTGACTGCAACCTGGGCTCCGGCCTCACCATGAAATACCCCGCAGTCGTGCTGCAGGGACGCCGCGCACGCGGCGAAGTAGTCAGCATCTCCCTGGCCCACTCCGGCCAGCTGCAGGACACCGGCGCACGCATGATTCACGCCGCCCCGGAAACCACCTCCAACATCGTGGCCAAATCCATCTCCATCGGCGAGGGGCGCGCCAGCTACCGCGGCGAGGTAAAGGTACTCAAAGGCATGAAGGGCTGCAAAAACAACACCGAGTGCGATGCCCTGCTCATCAACCCCGCCAGCCGCACCGATACCTACCCCGCCATCACCGTGCATGGCAATGCCAGCGCCGTGCAGCACGAAGCCTCCGTCTCCCAGGTGGATGAAGAAATGCTCTTCTACCTCCAGCAGCGCGGCCTCACCCGCGCCCAGGCCATGAGCCTGGCAGTGAACGGCTTTATCAACGACCTGGTGAAGGAATTCCCCATG
Source organism: Akkermansia sp. (assembly GCA_017504805.1). Classification (GTDB taxonomy): domain Bacteria; phylum Verrucomicrobiota; class Verrucomicrobiia; order Verrucomicrobiales; family Akkermansiaceae; genus Akkermansia. Next base: position 2,594 of record JAFVQN010000042.1, read on the forward strand.
GAATACTCCGTGGAGCTCCGCCGCCTCATCGATCTCGAGATGGAGGATTCCATCGGCTAATCCCCCCCTACGTCAGCACCACCATGGATTCCCCCCAGAACATAAGCATGGAAGAAGCCTTCGCCCTGGCAGAAGCCGAAGCAAAACTGAGCGCCGCCCTCCTGGAAAGCAAGGAGCGATTCAGCAAAGCCACCATGCCCGACCGCCTGAACGAGGACTGGCGCTTCGGCAGACCCCACGTATACGCCCGGGAACTCGCCGCGCGCATTACCGCCGCAGGCCAGCCCCGGCAAGCCGCCCCCCTTGAGCAGGACGATGATTTGCGCCAGACAGAAATGCTCATGCCCACCATCGGCTCCGATGCCCTGCTTGCCCTGCATCTCGAGCACTTTGGCACAGGCGAAGCCCACTACATCGAAGAAAACACAACTACCCCGCTGCACGTAAGCTACACCGCAGCCACCGCGCTCACCCCCTCCACCTTCATCATGGTCGCCCCGGGTATCCGCGCCGAAGTAGAAATAACATACACATGCGCAGACAGCAGCTGCATCTTTGCCACCTGCAACATCCAGGTAGCCGAGGGAGCAGAACTCCGGGTACGCGTACACGCCGAAGGCCATGGAACCGATGCCCGCTGCATGCTCATCACCAACATCCAGAACATGGGCGGCAAGGTTGCCCACCTCACCAGCTACAAATCCCTGCGCTGGGCCAGGGAGGAAACCGTGGCCGAAACATACACCCCGGACTCAGAAACCAGGCTCTTCTCCGCCAACCATCTGATTGGCGAGGCCGTGCTTGACCAGCACACAAAGCAAATTCACCACTCAGGCGGTGCCACCAGCGACCTGCTTTACAAAAACGTACTGGCAGACAACGCCACAGCCACCTTCGCCGGCAATATCTACGTAGCCCCCGGAGCTCATCATACGGATGCCTACCAGAGCAACCGCAATCTCATGCTCAGTGAAGATGCCACCGTCAACTCCCTGCCTGGCCTGGAAATCCTGGCCGACAAAGTGCGCTGCTCCCACGGCAGCGCCTCCGGCCCCATGGATGAAGAACAGCTCTTCTACCTCCTCTCCCGCGGCATCCCCCACTACGAAGCCCACCAGCTCATCGCCAGCGGCTTCCTCGACGAAGCCATCGAGAAATTCAACAACTGATCCGCCGCCTGCCTTTCCAATTCCTCATTCCAGCTTCCCCATGCCCACACTCTCTCCCCGTTTCTTCAGCAGTCTCACCAGCCTGCTGCTGGTGCTGAGCACCGCCTGCGCTGCCCCCTCAGCCCCGGTTCACCAGAGCGCCGCCGTCATCCCCCAGCCCCGGCAGCTCCAGCAGACCCCGGATGCACCCGGCTTCCTGCTCAGCCACGGAATCAAGGTAGACTTCACCACCAGCCGCAGCGAACTCGGTCGCGCCGCCATCCGCGCCCTCATGGCCGCTGGCTTCTCCATACAGCCGGAAGAAATGAGCGGCGACCTCAGCGTGAAACTCATCCCCGCCCCCAACCGCGAAACCTACAGCATCAGCATCACCCCCGCAGGCATCGAACTCAGCATAGCCAGCCCTGCTGCCCTGCCCGCCGCCGCCCAGACCCTGGCCCAGGCCGTCATGCAGGATTCCGCCGGCCAGCCTGCCCTGCCCAGCATGCAGCTCAGCGATTACCCGGCCCTGCAGCACCGCGGCATCATGCTCGACCCCTGCCGCCACCCCATCAGTGTAGAGGATACCAGGCGCGTCCTCTCCCTCATGGCGCGCTACAAACTCAACCGCCTCCACTGGCACCTCTGCGACGACTAGGGCTGGCGCATCGAAATCAAAAAATACCCCCGCCTCACCACCGTGGGCGCCCGCCGTCCCGAAAGCGCCAACTGGCTCGACCAGAGCATCAAAGACTCCACACCCGTTGACTTCCACTACACCCAGGACGACATCCGCCACATCGTCTCCTACGCCCACAGCCTCGGAATCACCATCATCCCCGAAATCGAAATCCCCGGCCACGCCAGCGCCGCCGTAGCAGCCTACCCCCGGCTCGGCAACCAGGACAGCCCCGGCTTCGCACCCAGAGTCGAAACCGGATGGGGCGTCTTCCCCCACGTCATGGCACCCTGCGACTTCACCTTCCAGTTCATCCGCGACGTCCTGGCAGAAGTCTGCGAACTCTTCCCCCGCGCCCCCTACATCCACATCGGCGGCGATGAAGTCCCCCGCGACCAGTGGCAGACCAGCCCCGCCGCCCAGGCCTTCATGCAGCAGCACGGCCTCACCCGCGAAAGCCAGATTCAGGACCACTTCACCCACTTCTGCGCCCAGGTCCTCCGCAGCCACGGCCGCCGCATGCTCGGCTGGGATGAAATCCTCTGCGCCCCCCACCTGCCGCAAGACTCCGTCATCATGGCCTGGCGCAGCATGGAACACGCCCGCATCGCCGCCCGCCGTGGCCACCAGGTCATCCTATGCCCCATCCAGGCCTTCTATTTCAACTTTCCCCAGGGCAAAAACCCCGCTGATCCCTTCTACTCTGGCCTCAGCGGCTTCGATAACATCGACTGGAAACACGTCCTCACCTTCGATACCTCCGTCCCGGGCGACCGCGTCATCGGCATGCAGGCCAACCTCTGGAGCGAATGCATCCCCAACATGCGCAAACTCGAATTCATGCTCGTCCCCCGCATCTGCGCCCTCGCAGAGCACGCCTGGCTCTATGCCTCACCCAACCGCCCATCCGCTGACCACTTCTCAGCCCGCCTCCAGCGCCATTTCCCCTACCTCGACGCCCTCCACCTCAACTACCGCACAGATGACGGCTCCCCCAGGAAACCGGCAATCATGATTGCTCCGACAATTAAAGATTGATGTGTTATCCGTATTGGTGGTGACGGACAAATGGGACTTTGGCGTTGTCGGAGCACGGGACTTTAGTCCCGAAATCACGGTGCATATAACCGGGACTGAAGTCCCGTGCTTCGAAAAGTTTCCCGACAAATTCCAATTTGTCGTTGAGTCCAAGCAATATTCTTTAATTGCCGGAGCAATAAA
>JAFVQN010000043.1 GCA_017504805.1 Akkermansia sp.
CTGATTTTTGGAAGCGTGACAATACAGATGTTCATGCCTTAAATTGTAGTTACAGTATGTGTAGATTCTGAAAATCTGCAACAGCTGATTCTTCCTTGGACCGAATCGGTTTTGCTGGGGAGACCTCCCTGATGACGGTGATAATTTACATTATTGCCACTTTTGTAGCAAGTAAAAAAATGTAATTTCGTAGTGGAGGAAATGGCGGACATCAATAGACTGCCATCACTGACTTGTCAGGGTCTCCCGAAAAATGAAGAAAAGAATCAACACTAAGAATAAAGACGGAAGAAAGGCTAATAGAACTGCTTGAACTGTATAAAAAGCAAGTATGGTTCAGTTGGAAATTATACCTGTTTTTCTGCCACGGCGGATGTATTCCTATTTCAAGAACCGGGCAGGGCGGGTGGCAGTTGTGGCTGGCTCGGTGGGTATGGCGGGGGCTGCACAGATGTGTGCCGAGGTCGCGCTGGCTGACGGCGCCGGTCTGGTGGTGCTGTATTGCCTGCCACCGGTGTATCCGTTGCTTGCGGCACGGGTTGCGCCGGAAATCATGGTGCGTCCTGTCGCTTCCTATGCTGATATTCACGAGCCGCATGCCCAGGCGCTGGTGATAGGCCCCGGACTCGGGGAAATTCAGCCCGTGGCGGCTGAATCATTGCGCCGCCTGGCAGAGGAATTTGACGGCACTGTGGTGCTGGATGCTAATGGACTAAACACCGCTGCCGCGTATGGTTGGAAACTGCAGAAAAACTGGGTGCTTCATAGCTGTGCGTGCTTCCCATGTCATTGCGCAGCTACCCGGTCTGCTCGGGTGAATTGGTTCTCTGCGTTGGGATAAACTTTCCCCCACCCGCCGGAATGGCAGGTGGGGGATTCCTTATGAGTCTTTGTCAGATATGAAGCCTTTTTACTCCTGCGGAGCTTCGGCTTCATCCGTTTCCGTGGATTCGGCGTCTGTTGCCTCCTCTTCGGAATCTTCGTCATCATCGGGGATGACGAGGGTGATTTCCTGGATGGATTCCTTGCCGTCCAGCGTGATGAGCTTCACGCCCTGGGTGGCGCGCCCCGTCTCGCGGATGGTATCCACCTTCATGCGGACAGACTGTCCACCGGTGGTCATAATCATGAGCTCATCGGCATCGGTCACGGTGGTGGCGGAAACCACGCGGCCGGTCTTGTCGGTGCAGTTCATGGTCTTGATACCGATACCACCGCGACTCTGCGGGCGGTATTCATCGAAGGGCGTGCGCTTGCCGAGACCGTTCTCAGACACCACCAGCAGGTTGGCATCCTGCTGCACCACAGCCAGAGCCACCACGTAGTCGCCCTCGCGCAGCTTGATACCGCGCACACCGATGGTGTTGCGGCCCTGGGCGCGCATGTCGCTTTCAGCAAAGCGGATGCTCATACCGTCGTGGGTGACGAGCACCACCTCATCAGCACCAGAGGTAAGGGCGGCATTCACAAGCGTGTTGCCTTCCTCCAGGTTGATGGCAATGATACCGGCCTTGCGGTAATTCACGAAATCGTTGAGGGCGGTCTTCTTCACCGTGCCGTCCCTGGTAGCGAACACCACGTTGCCGGAATCCTCGGCGAAGGTGATATCCTTGCCGTCCTCGCTCACGCGGCGCTCCAGACGCAGGATGGCAGCAATGCGTTCATCGGCCTGCATATCCAGGAGGTTCTTGATGGAACGGCCCTGGGCGCTGCGAGCGGCTTCGTCAATCTCGTACACGCGCTCCACATACACGCGGCCGGTGTTGGTGAAGAACATGATGTAATCGTGATTCTGGGCGGCGAACAGGTGCTCCACAAAGTCGTTGGCATCCTTTTTGCTCTTGGTCGTTGCGGCCTTGATACCCTTGCCACCGCGGGCCTGCAGGCGGTACTCATCGGAGTTGGTGCGCTTGATGTAGCCGCTGTGCGTGATGGTCACAATCATGGAGTCATTGGGGATGAGGTCCTCAATAGCCATATCGCCCTCGAACGGGATGATGTGGGTCATGCGCGGGGTGGCGTACTTCTCCTTGATGGCGCGCAGCTCATCCTTCACGATGCCGAGCACGCGGCTCTCATTGGCCAGGATGTCCAGGTAGTCCTCGATGAGCTCCAGCAGCTTCTTGTACTCATCGGAAATCTTGTCGTTTTCCAGAGCCGTGAGCTGGTAGAGACGCAGTTCGAGGATGGCGTTCACCTGGCGTTCGGTGAAGATGTACTTATCGCCCTGCACAGAGGGCTGGCTGTGGATGAGGATACCCAGACCGCGGGCCAGCTCCACGGGGAAGCTGAATTCCATGAGTCGGTTGCGGGCGTCCTCGCGATTCTTCGAGTCGCGGATGATGCGGATGAACTCATCCATATTGGCCAGGGCAATGAGGTAGGCTTCGAGCACTTCGGCGCGGTCCTCAGCCTTGCGGAGCAGGAACTTCGTGCGGCGCACCACCACCTCGCGGCGGTGTTCCACGTAGAAGTTGATGGCATCCTTCATGGTGAGCACCTTCGGGCGGCCCTCGTGAATGGCCAGCATGTTCACGGAGAAGGAAGTCTCCATGCTGGTGAGCTTGTAGAGCTGGTTGATGACCACCTGCGGGCGGGCATCGCGCTTGAGTTCAATCTCGATGTAGTCCGTCAGGTCGCGCATACCGGCAATGTCGGTGATAATCTTATCACGCACCAGCTCGGCAATGCGTTCCTGCAGCACGGCACGGTTCAC
>JAFVQN010000044.1 GCA_017504805.1 Akkermansia sp.
CCACCTCTTTCTGGCGGGAAAGCAGGTCCTTCAAACCCATCTGCTTGAGGTACATACGCACCGGGTCATCCAGGATATCCAACTTGGCCTCCATCTTTTCAGTCTCGTCCTCCTCGCCTGTTTCACTCAGGCGCTGGCGCTCACCGTAAGTATCTACATCAGAAGCATCAATGATATCGAACTGCATTCCACGCAGGCGTTCCATGATTTCCTCATAGTCCGTCGGGTCAATCACTTCGTGTGGCAGCACGTCGTTGATATCATCGTATGTCAGATACCCCTGTTCCTGAGCCTGGCGAATCAGGTCCTTGATTTTCTCCTGCACCACCGGGCTGTTCACCAGCCTGCCATCCTTGGAGACAAGCTCATCTGCGGAAAGCGGTTTGACGGCATACTCTTCCTCATCACGCACCTCGACCCCCACCTCGTGCAAACGCTCGAAGAGACGAGCCTGGTCGTTATCCTCAGCTTCATCCGGCGGCAGAGAGTTTTCAATGTCCTCAGAGGTAACGAAGCCGTTGTTCTTCTTGGCAATGGCCAGCAGGGATTTGAAAGCCGCCTTGAGTGTAGCGTCATCTGCAAAGAACTCATTCATCTCAGCAGCAGTCATCTGCGGCGTGAAATGCTTGCTCTTCTTTTCCTTTTTCGATTCTTTGGCCTTGGGGGCCTCTTCCTCGGAAACGGGGGTGGGAGCAGGCTCCGGCGCAAGCCCCATCATGATTTCAAAATCATCCGGTTCCTTCACCGGGGCGGGCTGCTCTACCGGCGCCACCTTTGCCTTGGCTGGCTTCTTCTCAGCCTTGGGGGCAGACTTCGTTGCCTTCTTTGCAGCAGCAGGTGCCACATTTTCCTCTGCTTCAACTGCCTTTTCTGCCTTAGCCTTGCTGCCAGCCGGCTTTTTCACGGCAGGTGCCTTTTTAGCTGCGGGAGCCTTCCTGGCCGGGGATTTTGTAGAATCTTTCTTGGGAGTCGACATAATCGTAGATAAAACTGTGGGCATACTCCACCCATTACACATTTTGTCAAGTATTTAGCAAAATGTGCGAGCATTATATAGGCTATTTTCGCGCTGTCAACCCCCCATTCTGCAATTATGACACTTTTTTCTGCCATTATCACAGAAAATCGCCATATTCAGCGACTAATTCGGCCGTTTTCCGCTCCATTTCCACAGAGATTTCCTCCCATCGGGTGTAAAGGGCCTCCGATTCACGCTCCAACTGCTGATATTCCTGGGTAAGTTCCATGAGCTTCTGATTATCGCTCATATTGGCGGGGTCTTCCAGCTCGGCAGAGATTTTCTCCTTACGTTCATCCCTGGCGGCGATATCGGCTTCCACCTGTTCGAGCTCCTGCTGAAGGGGTTTGAGAATCTTATTGCGCTGCTGGCGGGCCATTTCCCGGGCGCGGCGGGCATCCTTGCGATTACCCACGGCGACCTGAGCCACAGGTACCGTCATGGTCTGCTGCTGGGCAGCGGCTTTCAGGCGGCGTTCCTCGGCCTCCACCGTCTCCAGGTAGGCACTCACATTGCCATAGAATAAGCGAGGCGCATGTCCCAGGCGGAACTCCAGCACCTTGTTCACGATGGGATCCAGGAACTGCCGGTTGTGCGATACAATGCAGTACGAACCGGGATACTCCGCCAGCGCGCGTTGCAACACATCCTGACTCTGAAAATCCAGGTGATTGGTCGGTTCGTCCATAATCAGGAAGTTGGCCGGTTTCAACAGCATGCACACCAGGGCCACGCGCGAACGCTCACCACCGGAAAGCACCCCGATTTTCTTGAACACATCATCCCCGCGGAACAGGAAGCAGCCCAGGATATTGCGCACCATCGGGCGGGTTTCGCGGCTGGCTGCGGCCTCCACACACTCCAGCACGGTCTGCTCATTATTCAGCACGTCCGCATGCGTCTGCGAGAAAAAGGCCACCTGCGTGTGGTGCCCGAAGGCAAACTCACCGGCATCCGGCGCCTCCGTGCCGGAAATCAGGCGGGTGAAGGTGGATTTACCGCTGCCATTCACCCCCACAATGGCGATGCGGTCGCCCTTGGCCATGGTGAAGTCATATCCATTCAGCAGGGTGATGGGGCCGTAGGCCTTGCAGGCCTTCTCCAGCTTCACCACCGTGTGACCGCCGGGCGGGGGCGGCGGGAAGTGAAAACTCATCACCGCATCGTCGTCCTCCACCTCAATAAGCTCCACCTTCTCCAGCTGCTTGATGCGGCTCTGCACCTGGGTGGCCTTGGTAGCCTTGGCTCGGAAACGGTCGATGAACTCCTGCGTCTTGGCAATCTCACGCTGCTGGGCTTTGGCCTGGCGCAGCAGAATCTCCTTGCGGGCCTTGCTCTCCTTCAGGTAGAACGAGAAGTTGCCGGCATATTCCTCTGCCCTGCCGTGGTGGAACGCAATGGTGCGGGTCACCAGATTATCCAGAAGCGCCACATCGTGGCTGATGATGCAGATAGCCCCGCGGTAGGTGCGCAGACTCTGCTCCAGCCAGCGCTGGCTCTGCAAATCCAGGTGGTTGGTCGGTTCGTCCAGCAGCAGCACCTCAGGCTCCTGCAGCAGCAGCTTCGCCAGTGCAATGCGCATCTGCCAGCCACCGGAAAACTCGCCGCAGTCGCGTGTAAAATCCTTATCCGCAAAACCCAGGCCGCGCAGAATAGACTCCGTGCGCGGGCGCAGGCGCGTGGCATCGCGGTCCTGCAGAATCAGCTCCAGGCGGCCGATTTCCTCCAGCGTATCCTTATACTCGGGGGCAGTGGCATCCATCTGCTGCAAATCGGCAGAGAGCTCATCCACCACCTGCTGCAGCTCCACGATATTGCCCACACTGCCCAGCACCTCCTCCAGCAGCGGAGCGCCGGAAATATGGATACCATCCTGCGGCAGGTAGCCCACCTGCGTATGCTTCGGCAGCAGCACCTTGCCGCGGTCCGGCTCCAGGGCACCCACGATGCACTTCATC
>JAFVQN010000045.1 GCA_017504805.1 Akkermansia sp.
CAGGCCGCTCGGGGTTCGGTTACTATTTTCACTTTACCCCAGGGCTTCCGTCTTCGCCCTGCGGGCTACGCCGAGACAGGTACGCCCTGGGCTATTGAACTTACCGCCCCGCCAGTAGGCGGGGCTCAGATTTACTTTCTCTTTCTTATATTTTGGGGCATCAGCGCAGCATATCGAGCGCGCGAGCGGTGGCGGACAGGGCTGAGTCTACTTCGTCCATGGTGTTATAGAGGGCGAAGGAGTAGCGGGTGGTGCCGGTGATGCCGGGGGACTGCATGAAGGGCTGGCAGCAGTGGTGGCCGGTGCGCACGGCTATGGCCATCTGGTCCAGCAGGGTGCCGAGGTCGTTCACTCAGGCTCAGCCAGTTTTCACCCTTCACACGCGCACCTCGCGGTTTCACGAAGGAGATGGTGGTTGAATTTCCCCATGGCTGCGCTTAGTGGGCTGGTTTTGCTATATCGGGAACAATATCCGCTCGCCTGCGGGAAGCGTACGTTATGACTGAAGCCCCGAGGAACGGAGCCACCAGAGGCGGCCGTGCTGCCGGATGTGGCGGCGGACATCGGGGGATTGCAGCATGGTATCTGCCAGCAAATCAACATCAATAGGTAATGGGAGGTCATCTATTCCACGATGAAGTTGCAGAAGTTCGTTCATGCCGATTTTCTCGCCCACAAGAAAAAGGTCAACATCCGATGCCGGTTTGTAATTACCCATGGCGCGCGAGCCAAAAAGGATGGCTTCTTTCACAGCCGGGCAAGCCTCAAGTACAGACGCAATCATGCTGCGCTGTTTCTGTGTCAGGCCATCATTCTTCATGAGCCAGGGAGTTGAGATGCTGAACGCAGGCTCGCACCATGGGGAAATAATCATCCATCACGCGTTTCAACGCTTGCTGTGCCATTTCCTCATTGTAAGCGTGCGTAAAGATGTTACGCGTCAGCAGAGCATCCAGCCAGGGTTCGGCGTCCTGTATCAGGCCAACGGCAAAAGCCTGTTTTATCGTCTCTTTGGGGCTGGCCACATCTATGCCTTCATCAGCAAGTTTATCTTTGAGTGTTTTCCAGCAGAGCTCAAACGCCATCTGGAAAAAATGAAGGATACCGGCCCGCTGACGTTCATCCTCGGGGGCAGTGGCACAGGCCCGGGCAAGACAATCATACGCCCGGTTCAGATTCTGTAACCGCTGCTGCCATCTGTCATCTCTACTCATCGTTCTACTTTCTCTTTCTTATATTTTGGGGCATCAGCGCAGCATATCGAGCGCACGGGCGGTGGCGGACAGGGCTGAGTCTACTTCGTTCATGGTGTTGTAGAGGGCGAAGGAGTAGCGGGTGGTGCCGGTGATGCCGAGGGACTGCATGAAGGGCTGGCAGCAGTGGTGGCCGGTGCGCACGGCTATGGCCATCTGGTCCAGCAGGGTGCCGAGGTCGTAGTGGTGCACGCCGGGTACGGTGATGGAGATGAGCGCGCCGCGGTTCTCGCGGGGGCCGAGGATGTGCACGCCGAGCTCCTGCAGACCATCGTACATGCGGCGGGTGAGCGCCATTTCGTGGGCGTCTATCTTCTCGAGGCCGATATCCTGCACATAGCGCAGAGCCGCGGCGAGCACAATATTGCCGCCGATGTTGGGGGTGCCGGCTTCGTATTTGAAGGGCAGCGTATTGTAGGTGGTTTTCTCGAAGGTGACTTCGCTTATCATCTCACCACCGCCGAGCCAGGGGGGGAGCATGTCGAGCACTTCCTCGCGCCCCCAGAGGGCGCCGGTGCCGGTGGGGGCATAGACCTTGTGGCCGGAGAAGGCATAGAAGTCGCAGCCGAGTTCCTGCACGTTGACGGGGAGGTGCGCGGTGCTCTGCGCGCCGTCCACCAGCACAAGGGTGGTGGGATTGTTGCGCCTGGCATCGGCTATAATCTGCTGCACGGGGTTGATGGCCCCCAGGGCGTTGGAGATATACGGCACGGCTACCACTCTGGTGCGGGGAGACAGCAGGCGGTGGTATGCCTCCATGTCGAAAGTGAGTTCCGCCGTAAGCGGCACGGGAAGCAGCTTTGCGCCCACGCGGCCGCAGAGCATCTGCCAGGGGACGATGTTGGAGTGGTGCGCATCGGTGGTGACGATGATTTCATCCCCTGCCCCGATGAGCCCGGAGAGCGCCAGAGTCTGCGCCACGAGGTTGATGCCGGCGGTGCAGCCGCTGGTAAAGATGACCTCGCGGGGGCTGGATGCATGCAGGAAAGCCGCCACGGTTTCGCGGGCTTTTTCGTGCTCCCCGGTGGCCAGGCGGCTGAGGTAGTGGGCGCCGCGGTGGATGTTGGAGTTCTGCTGCTCGTAATACCGGCGCCCTACCTCCAGCACGCAGGTGGGTTTCTGGGTGGTGGCGGCGTTGTCGAGATACACCAGCTGGCGCTTGCCCAGCTTCGTGGACAAGATGGGGAAATCGGCACGATGGTCCATCACTTCTCCCCCTCTTCCTTGATGTGCTCCACGAGGCGCTGAGCGGTTTGCGGCACATACTCGCTCCAGTGCTCGTCCCCGGTCTTGATCATGCGCACGATATCGCGCGGGGTCTGGAAGAGGAATTTCTGGTTGAAATACGGCACCTCGATGATGCACCCGGTTTCCCGCAAGTGGCGGTAGAGGTAGTGGTACTTCTCCGGGGCCTTGTAGGTGCCGGCGGTGACGAACTCGCCGGTGGTGCGGTTTATCCAGGGGGTCACGTAGAACTTGGTCTTGTTCACGAAAATATGACCCGCCGTGGCCAGAATGCCACCGGGGGTGTCCTCTGCCCACTTGTCCTTGAAAATCTCGTTGAGCAGGCCTATGGAAAGCGCAATGGCCACCGGTTCCTTCGTGTACTGGCTCAGCAGCGTAGAGATGCGGTGGAAGCGGGCGATATCGGTGACCATGACCATCTTGCCCTCGGCAGCGAGCGCTTCGATGCGGTCGAGGAACTCGAGCAAGTCGACATTCTTACCGCGCAGGAGGTTGGAGAGCGAAATCTCGCAGATATCCACCACGCGGGCGTGCTGCTCCTCAGGCAGGCTCTCGAGGAACCTGGTGCGCACGGCATCCATCATCTCCAGGTGAATGTTGCACAGCGGGCGGAAGCTGCCGCGCATGAGCACGATGGGGCGCTTGTAGAGATAATCTGCCGGCTGCGCCACAGTACCATCCGGGCAGATGAGGGTGGCTTCGGAAAGGCCGTTGCGCACGAGCTCGAGCGCCAGAATGCGGTTATCAAACATGGCGAATCCGTGGCCAGAGAAGCGCATGAAGTCAATCTCGTAAAATGCGCGGTCCAGATTATCACCTACGCTCTGCACAAACTGCTCCATGCGGTCCAGTTTGTAGAAAAGCGAGTAAAGCAGATTCACCCCCAGGATGCCGAGGATGCGCATCTGCAGATCGTGGTCGGGCACCAGCAGGCGCACGTGCATCACAAAATCGCTGGGGGGAAGCTCCGGTTTGAGCTGGAAACGCACACCTATCCACGCAGACCAGGGGCCATTGTCGCGATAGCCCTTGGCTTTCACAGTGTTGCAGAAGGCGAAGAAGCAAGTATCCTTTCCGCGTTTCTCGCCCAGGCGGTCGAGCAGCTGGGTGTATTCGTAATCCATCATCTGCTTCAGACGCTCTTCCGATACATAGCGCCGGGCCTGGCCGTAGAGCGTGTCGCTCACGGTCATATCATATGCAGAGATGGTCTTGGCCACCGTGCCGGCAGCGCCGGAGGAACGGAAGAACCAGTTGGCAGTCTCCTGCCCTGCACCGATTTCGGCAAAGGAGCCGTACACTCCTTTGTCCATGTTGATTTCAAAAGCTTTTTCCTGGGTTGCAGCCAGGGTCTGGGTGAAGGAATCCATATTTTATATCTGTAAGGGAATCAAGGGCAGATGCCGCATGGGCTGCGGAGCCTCAAGCTGCAAATCGGTATCCACCGCCGGGTTGTCCACTTCCTCGGGAGTATCGTCTGCCGGGCTGGTCACCTCTTCTGCCATGGAGGAGGGGTCCGAAAGCTCCTCGGCATTCTGATAGCGGGGATTCAGGGTCAGGTCACAGTCGTACGGGTCTTCGCCAATCAGGGCAGAGCTGCGCGGCAGTATCGGCACGATGGGCAGGATGCGTGAGGAGTTCATGTGGCCGGGTTGCGCCTCCATGAAGTCCAGGAGCGACGGGCTGCCATCGCCATGCACTGCACAGTGACCGACGGCTACATCACCCTTCGGGATATACTCACGGTACGTGGAACGCACGTAACCGGGCTTACCATCCTTCATCACCGATTCAAAGCAGAAATCCGTGGCAATCTGGCCGGAGGTAAGGCAGATTTCGACCTCCTCGGTATCAGCGGGAATCGGAATCGGGTTATCCTCGAAGCGACCGTGGGCCGCTTTCAGCACAGCTTCCAGAACCGGGCCGCAGGTATCGGAGCCGAAAGCCTGGGGGTAAATGGGCTGGTGGTCGTTCAGGTACCCCATCCAGATGCCGCAGGTGAACGAGCTGTTGTAGCCGAAGAGGGCATTGTCAGAGAAATCATAGTTGGTGCCGCTCTTCACCGCACCACCGAAGCCATCCGGCAGGAGGTGACGCAGGCGCTGAGCAGAACCAGTTTCCAGCGAATCACGCATGATGCTGTGCAGACGGAACGCTGTGCACGGGGTTGTGCTGCGCACCATGCGGCGGGAGACAGAAAGCGGGTTCTCCCACAGCAGATGACCATTGCTATCTGTAATCCGCGTCACCACGTACGGAGCAATCGGGCGCTTGCCTGCGTTCGGGAACACGGTGTAGGCCATGGTGATTTCCTTGAGCGAGACAGGCTCGGTGCCAAGATAGACACGCGGATAATACTGGGGTTTGAGCTCGGTGCTGCCAGGGTTGCGAGGCGGCGGCGTGATACCCACGGAATGGAGCGTATCCTGGAAACACCGGGCGCCGCGGGTGGGATGCGAGCCCAGCGCAATGCCCAGCCGGGCAGACGAGGCAATCTTGGACCACTCAAGACTCTGGCGCAGCGTGATGGAATCGAGGTAGCGGCCCTTTTCCACTTCCATACCCCATTCACCCAGAATGCCCTCGGTGCCACCGATGCCGGCCAGGCGGTTATCCAGGGCATCGTCCAGCAGACGGGAGCACGGGCTGTAGCCGTTCTCAAAGGCGCACATGTACAGGAACGGCAGCATGGCCGTGCCGACGGAGCGGCGACCGCTTTCAATGATATCAAAGTTATCACGGTCGAAACTGCGTCCCCCCACGTAGGCCAGCACCGCACCGGTGGCATTCTCCACCACAAAGGCAGCGCCATCCACATAGCGGTGCTGCGAGCAGCGAGGGTCATCGGTTTCATGGAAGCGCACGTGGGAATAATCATCCCGCGCCTCGACCCGCTCCAGCTGGCATCGCAGGCTCTGCTCTGCGGCTTCCTGGATATCGCGGTCAATGGTGGTATACACCTTGATACCGCGACTCTTCAGGATTTCCTCGCCACGCTCAGGGTTCTGGAAAATACTGATAGCCTGCTGCTGCACCAGGGCATGCAGGAATGAGGTATTGCGCTTCAGCGGCTTCGGATTGAGGTTCAGGGGCAGTTCCTTCTGCCGGGCGGCCTCGCCGCTCGTGAGCATACCGGCACGCTCCATGCGGTCAATCACGTCGTTGCGCCAGCGGAAATTGAGGTCCTTGTTGCGAAGGGGATTGTAATTCTCCGGGTTTTTGATGAGAGCAGCAATACTGGCGGCCTCGCATACGGTCAGATCGGCCGGTTCCTTGCCAAAATAGCCGAGCGAGGCTGCGCGGATGCCGTAAAACCCGCGACCGAAATAAACGCGGTTGATGTAGAACTCGAGAATCTGCTGCTTGTCGTACTTCTTCTCGATGCGCATGGCGAGAAAAATCTCGACCACCTTGCGTTCGTAACGACTGCCGCCGCGGGCCATGGTGCGCTGCTCCAGGTCATAGGCATTGCGCGCCAGCTGCTGGGTGATGGTGGATGCACCCTGGTTGGCCTGTCCGCCAGCCGCCACGGCCTCCTTGGCAGCACGGACAATGCCCACCGGGTCAAAGCCGTTGTGCGTCCAGAAATTCTTATCCTCCTGGGCCACCAGGGCTTTGATCATCGCAGGCGAAATCTTATCATAAGTCACGTAGCTGCGGTTTTCATCGTAGATACGGCCGATTTCATGCCCGTTGCGGTCAAAGATGATGCACGGGTGGTCCAGATTGTTGATATCCTCCAGGTTGAATTCCTCCGCCCATTTCTGGTATTTTGCTGTAACCGATGTAAACAGCACGTACCCAATACCGGAAAGAGAAAGGGCAGCCACACCGATGACAATCAGCACGCGGAGCAGAATCCGCTTCCACCAGCTGCCAGGCGTGCGGTTGATTACCGGCTTCTCTTTAGCCGTCCGCCAGCGGCGGCGGCGATCGGCCGCTGCTTTTCGCTTGTTCTGGTACTCGTCAAGGTCTTCCATTCCTGTGCTACTGGAGACTTTAGCAGAAAACCGGAATTATAGCAAGCGGCAAATGCTTAGTGAGAGTCTTTATCTGCCTTCCGGAAGGAAAAGCGGATGAAAAGCACAAGACAGAGGGCGGAAACCAGGCAGCCGCCAACAGTTGACCAGGTCAGGGGCATCGCAATGCCACACTCCGGAGCATGCAGCAGGAAGGTGGTACACATGCAGGTCATGAACAGGGACGGAAGCAGTGCTACCAGGCAGGAGCGGCCCCGGCGACGGAGACACACGGTGATGCTCCACAGCGTGAAACAGGCCAGAGCCTGGTTACCCCAGCCGAAATAGCGCCAGATGGCACCAAAATCAAGCTGCGAAATAGTAATGACAATGGCAAACAGGGGCAGCGCCAGAGCCAGACGAGGCAGCATGCGGGTCTGTTTCACATGCAGCACATCAGCAAGCATGAGACGGCAGCTGCGCATGGCGGTATCGCCGCTCGTGATGGCAAGCACCACCACACCAAGCACAGCTATCATCCCGCCGGACGAGCCGAGCAGCAGCGTGCAGGCCTGGTGAACCGCAAATGAAGGGTTCTGGAGAATCAACGCTTCGAACGTCTGGGCATCATCCCCCACAACAACGGCTCTGAGGCTGAGCCCCACCACGCACCACACCAGCGCCACGAGACCCTCCACCACCATGGCTCCGTAGAACACCCGGCGCAGGTTACCGGCCTTGCGCAGGCAACGCACCATCATCGGGCTCTGCGTGGCATGAAATCCGGAAATAGCGCCACATGCAATGGTCACAAACAACATGGGCCACACGGAAAGACCCTTGGGATGCTGGTTAGTGAAGAAATCCAGATTCGGCAGCACCTCGTGCCCACCCACCGGCAGCATCACAGCCATCCCCACTGCCATAAACAGGAAAATCGCCCCGAAAAACGGGTAGATGCGACCAATGATGGTCCCAATCGGTAGGATGGTTGCCAGGAAATAATAGCCCAGGATGACCACGCTCCACCCCAGTGCGGGCATGAGGCCGAACAGATTGCTTATCATGCCGGCAGGCAGAAGCGTGAACACTACACCCACCATCAGCAGCAGGAAAATGCACACCAGGCGCATCGCGTACCGCGCGGGTTCGCCCAGCTCGGTGCCCACTATCTCCGGCAGATTCTCACCACCGCGGGTGGCCGACATGCAAGCCGACAGGAAATCATGCAGAGCGCCGGCAAATATGCAGCCGATGACAATCCACAGCATAGCCACCGGCCCGAACAGACAACCGGAAATGGCGCCCACCACCGGGCCGAGGCCTGCGATATTCAGCAACTGAATGAGAAAAATCCGCCAGGTGGACAGCGGGACAAAATCTATGCCGTCCGCCCGGCTGTCACAAGGCATCACCATATTCCGGTCCAGCCCGTATATTTTTTCCGCCAGACGACCGTAGAAGAAATACCCCGCAACCAGCAGCAGAGCACAGACCAGATAAACGATAAATCCAGACATATCTATATAACAGTTGCCGGCGGGGAGAGTACACCCGCCGGCAAAAAAAATCAAGTTAATAATGGGAGTACCGGCTCATCCCAGTTTATTCGAAATCAGCATCACTCGGTTCGTCATCCTGCGCGTCTGCATCCTCCGCACCGACATCATCAGAGGAAATGGCCGTGCTGCCCATGGCGGTCTTCGTGCCGTTGGAAGACCCGGAACCAGCACTGGAATCCACATTGCCACCGGTGCGGTTGATTTCCGTGGGTACCGGGTCATCGGTGAGCTTGCCCCCTTCAACCCAGATGACAATTGCGCCCTCGGCGTACGCTCCGTAAGTTGATTTGGGGTCGATATTGCGCATCTCGGTGTACAGGGCACGCAGCAACTCCTTGGAAGCTGGCTTCTTACCCTCGCCACCACGGCGGAGGTGGCCGGCGTAAGCCGCCATCATCATCTGGCGCTGCAACTTGGAATATCCGCCCTGCGCCATCATCTTGCGCACGTGGGCGTTGGCCTGGTCAAAATCCATGGTCTGGAGGGCTTCCACCAGGCTCAGAGGGTCGAAACCGGTGCGATTCTCGAGGCCGGAGGCATCCTTGCCCAGCGCGTCACTGGGCATGTTCAAGTCAATATCGGCAGCTTCAAGCAGGAGATCGGCCTTGCGCTCGCCCTTTGCCTTGCGTGCCCGCTCAAGGATTTTCTCCTGCTTGTAGAAATTGTCAATGTGGACTTTCAGCGCAGCCAGAGCCGTTTCGGGGTCCTTCATCTCATCCGGGCTCTGCACTACTCCACGCAGGGTGCCTTTGGCATCCACCACAGCCAGGCAAGGATAACTCCAGATTCCCCCGGGGAGGCGCTTATCGCCCATGCGCTTTTCCATGTCCTTCTTTTCCCGGTCATTGGGCTGCTGGTACAAGGGCATCTCGAGGAAAGTGGTCTGGCGTATGTAGGGGGCAATCTTGTTCTTCTTGATGAATTCCTCGTAGGTGCGCTCACTCACTTTATCGTAGTTGGCACCGTAAATGAAAATAACGATGGGATTACGACCAGTCTTGGCCAGAGCATCAGGATAGGTGCGCGCCACCGCGGCCTGGGTCGGCCCTGCCAGCAAGGCTGCCAGCGCTGTAATCTTGAAGATATTTTTTAACATATTATTATTCAATGTCATCAATTTTTCTGCGGTTTACCGTACACATAGAACCCGGCGATTCCCGGCTCGTACTTATCGCCCTCACGAAGCATGCGGACAAACTTGCCGGAGGCCTCGCTGTTCTTCAGGTCAAAGCGGATCTGGTCACCGGATATCACGCCATTCGGGCGTACCCGGTACCAGTTCTGACCGTCATCTGACACTTCGAGATAGAACGGGCGGTCTTTCTTCTCCAGCTTCGCAGAAGCCACGCAGACCACACCAGTGAAATCACATTTCTTCTCCAGGCCGACAGTCAGGCCGGACTTACCTTCGAACTTGCCGGGCATTGCTCCGCCGCTGCGCTGAAGTACCCCCCAGTGGAGGCAGCAGTTCGACATATCACCGATTGTGGTGGCGGTATCAATCCAGCCCGTGGCCGAGACAACCCGGCCAGAGAAGCCCTTAATGCGCGGTCCCTTCTTCGGGAACTTGTTCTTGCACTTGCGCAGGGCAAGCTTGCCGATGGCCTGGAAAGTCCGGCGCTCCTTGTTCTTGGCAGCGGCATGAATCGCCTCACCAAGGGTTGCCCAGGTCTCATCTGCCTGCTTCCGGGAAGCACCGGTGCGGCTCATCGCCTGAACCAGCATGTTGGTGAACTCTTCCTGCACGGAGCCGTCGCCCTCCGGCAGACTGGCTACATAGCCCAAGCCCCAGGTGAGCACGGCGCCTGCGTAATCCGGACGCTTCATGAGCACGCGCAGCACTTCCTTCAGGTAGGCCTTGCGGTCATCATCCGTCTTGCAGGTAGAAATCTGGGCATCCAGCACCGGAGCAATATCCCAACGGTTCGCGCCCCAGCTCTTGAAATGGCTGAACAGGCCGGAATACATCTTGTTGAGTTTGTTGCGGTCCTTGACCAGCGGGGCCAGATTCGGATACACGTAGCGGGACTGCATGGTCGCCGCAGCGTGGAAGTGCTCCTTGCCCATGCCATCCATCACTGCGTCGTGGAGCGTCATCCACTTATCCTTGTCCTCAGGGGCCTTGAGCTTCAGATAAGCGGCATAGCGCTTCATGGCCGGCCAGTTAATCGGCTGGAACTTGACCGCCACCTCGTAGCAGTTGAAGGCAGCCTTCATCTTGCGGCGGGCCGTCAGGAAATCTGCCATGGACACCAGGTAATCCGCCGCCAGTGTCTTGAAACGGTCTTCATACAGTTTCTGGGTCAGAATCAGGTAGCCCCATTCATGCTCGTCCCAGAATGTCTTATGCAGACTGTGCTGCCAGTAGATGGAGTTACCGCGGTGCCATTCATTGCCAATGCGCATAGCGTATGCACAGTGGCCTGGTTCGCCCATGGTGGCGGCCGGAAGCCCGGCAGCAAGAGCACTGTACGTTGCATAGTGAGACAGAGCACCGCATACGCCGCCGATTTCGCGGTAGGCCCACCCCGTCGTGAAGTTAACGTGTTTCCAGATGGGAGCCAGATAGTCGGCAGAGAATACGGAGTCACCTGCCACATTGCGGAGACGATAGGCCAGCTGGCCCTCAGCGC
Source organism: Akkermansia sp. (assembly GCA_017504805.1). GTDB lineage: Bacteria > Verrucomicrobiota > Verrucomicrobiia > Verrucomicrobiales > Akkermansiaceae > Akkermansia. The sequence goes on from JAFVQN010000045.1 coordinate 10,653, forward strand.
CGAGATAACGCTCCATGGGCAGGCGGACGTTGTCGCGATGCCAGCTCAGGTTGCGGGGGCCACCCCAGCTGCCCGCGCTATCAGCGGGTTGCTTGCACCCGGTTACAAAACGGGTTTCCCAATACTGGAGGTTATCGAAGTGAGAATTCAGTTTACCGGCTTTCCAGCTGTCATTATAGTAGTTAAAGCGCCCCAGCATCTCGGTTTCATTCCATCCTTCACGAGCAAATTCGAGAGCCGTGGTCGTGGCGATGCGGCGGGTAGCCGGCACGACCATTTCCTTGGGGCCCACTTGCCTGTAGATACTTTCGAGGTAGGTGAGCACCGTCTCCACGCTCTTGATGGGACCTGAATGCAGCAGGTTAGTCATCCAGTTCAGATCGCTGGTCAGATGCTCCAGCAATTCCTTACCTTTAGGAAGCGTGGTGATGGTGCGGATAGACTGGGAACCAGCCTTGCGGATCAAGGTAATCCTGGCCAGGTCAAGACGATTCGCCGGGTCCTGCATATACTGCAGCACGGAGGCTTCATCCAGCTTGCCCAACTTGCCCAGCACCCGGTCCGCCAGTGTGAAATATATCTTCTCAGGGTCGTTCCAGTCAGCAGCCTTGAACTCAGCGTTCTTGTAATCCTCAGCCTCCTGCTTCTCCAGCTTCTCAGCAAAGCGACGCATCTCCCCCAGGGCGGAAGTGAACTGGGCATGCACGCGGGCCTCCGGCACAACATTCTGCTTCGGGTCCAGCGGTACATTCTCCTCATCGAAGGTTTCATCATCCTGACGGGCTACGCGGATTTGCGGAGTTGTGTCCTCCGGTTCCTCCTCCCAGGCGGAATCATCATCTTCTGTATCTTCATTGCTCCAGTCATCTACCACTGTATCACGCACAACAGTGGGTGCCTTGTCGACACGGGTGACCACCTTCTTTTCCACCTGAGTGGGAAACAGCACCGGGAACAGTGCCACACCAAGGCAGAAGAACAGGAATGAACCTGTGAGCAGTTTTATCAAACGAGCTGTCATCTTGGTTGAAAAAAGTAGGAGTGTTATCGCTGGCGAGCCTGCAGAGCGGAATATGCAGAGCGGGCAGAATGGCGGATGATTGAGTCAGAATGTTCCAGGAAGGGTTCGACTGCGGGAAGAGCCTCGGCGGTTCCCCGGTCTTCCAGATATTTGAGGATAGTGCTGATGTGGCGGAGGTTGCTGCTGTTTGCCAGGCGCTCCAGCAGCGGAGTCTGCACCCGGTAGCCGAGCAGGTTCAGCATGTCATTCCAGGCTATGGGATTCTCGCTCCACAAATCCAGGATGGGATTCACCATGGCATCCGGCACTTCCCGGATCAGGTATGAAGTCACCTCCGGCGATGCATCGCGGTGCAACGTGCGGCGGGCCTCGAAATACTCCAGGCACAGCCTTGTAGCGTCGCGGTCTTTCGGTGCGCTGTAGACGACCAGCGCCTCAATCAGAGCCGAATAGGTATCCGGTTCCGTCGACCAGGGTTCCTGAAGCACGGCTACCAGGGTATCGCGAATCTCACGGCGAAGCACTCGCACGTTCGACGCCGCCAGCGAGCGGGCTGACATACGCACACGCATCGGGTCAAGGCAGCGCAGCTCACTCAGATTCGCTGTCACATACGAATTATTCAAGGGAGAAGACAGGACATCCGGCGAGTACTGGCTCACCAGGTTGGCACGGTCTGCATCAAAACGCACCTCGTACACGCCCCTGCCCACATCTGCCCGCGTGATAGAGCCGAACCGGGCAAGCAGGTTCGAGATATTCCGGCGCTCCCCTGGTACGTTGACGATAACGTACAGGGCACCGTTGGCGCGGGTATAGGCGCGGGTATACTCGGCCTCCAGCAGGCGGTTCAGAGCCTCACGCACCAGGCTGCGGGCGCGGCTGTCCTGGTTATCAAGAAATACGGCGTAGTGGCAAAGCCTGTGTGACGAGGTGCGGAGCGTATAGAATACCTGCAGGTCCTCATCCGTCAGGACCGGACCGGAAAGCTTATCATCCAGGCTCACCGTCTCGGTCGGCACCGGTATTTCCAGCTGTTTCTGCTTCTGAGCTTCCTTCTCTTTCAGATACGCATCCAGCATATCCGGCAGGAACCATCCCATGGTCACAATACCAAGCGCCAGCACACGCACATAGGTTCTGAAACGGATGGAAGACGACGCCACCAGCACCGCGCTCACCACGCACAGAATCATGGAGAAGATGCGCTGAGACTCAATATCCAGCTCAATCAGGAACTTGATGCCATGCTCCTTGTCGCTTATCAGGAAAAAGAAGCAGCACACCAGAAAGATAATGCCGCCCAGAGCGAAGCGCAACTTACCCGCCACACTAAAAGCCTGCCCTGATGCATAAACGCCGCCGAACATCTCAGCCCGGGCCGTCTGGCGCTTCATTGATTCTTTGTATTCGGCAATCAACTCTGCGCGCTCGTCATCATCAAGCCCGGGAGCCTTTACGGCAAACTCCTGCTTCAGGCAATCAGGACAGACAGTCGCATCCTCGTGCGTTGTATAAAACTTCTGTAGACACTTACTGCATTCCTTTTCCATACGCACGACATTTATATCAGACGAATGTCCATTATGCAAGCCAGAATAAGTCTGACTGCCAATCACCTGTTCAAAAAGAATGACATGTCCGGGGCTGCTCAGAAAGCGTACCGGACCGAGCAGGACGGAAGGGAGCCGGGATTCCCCTGCCGCGGCTGGTTACCCTGCACTTCCACATAGCGCACCGGCACTGAGCCGCCCGGCACTTCAATCACCGTAATCCGGGGGCTGCGGGTAACCGTGATACCTCCGGATTCAAGAGTGGATTTATTGGTTTCCAGACGAATCGTCGTGCAATCTGCCACATCATTGGAGAGGGCGGGAAAGAGCAGAGGCGCCGCGTGACGGTCCACCGCCACAGATGCAGCCATATCTGCCCCTGCAGGAGCACCCGGGAATACGGCAAAACAAAGAGCTACCACCCCGAGCCCCAGAGCTGAAGCTCCAAACGCCAGACGGCCACGCCCGAAATTATCCACCATCTGAATCAGATGCTCAAGCAGATGACGGCGAGCGGGGCAGCACACAGCCTCCCGCGCTACCCGTTCGTGAAATTCGCTCAGAAAACGCGATTCAAAATCGGCCTCCTCCGTCGGTTCGACGCGAAGCGTAGCCAGCAGCGCTACCAATTGAGTCTCGGATTCAGGAACAGAGGTGTGAGCAGGCTTGTCCATATCGCAACGTAACGGTTCGTAAAGAGGGATAACATGTAGACAAGTTACTGGCACCTACGTTCAAATTTGTAAAAAAATTTCATCATTTTTACAAAAAAAAGGCAATTTCAGACCTGCTCGGACTCATAAACACGCTTCAGGAGCAGAGAATCTGCACATTCTGCGATCCATTGACGGATGATGGACTCGCACGCGGCGATTTCACGACTGCGCAGCTGGCGGGTCTGGGCCGTCACTTGCTCCATGGCATCCATATCATACACATAGACCTCCTCCACCAGAGCGCAGGCCGGGTCCACATTGCGGGGGACCGAAAGATCAATCAGGAACAGCGGGCGCTTGCGGGTGGCCTGCACCTGCTCAAGCACGGGAGGCGACACCACGTAGGCCGGTGAAGCAGTGGAGACGATGACGATATCGATATTTTCCAGATAAGGAATCCACTCCGCGAAGCGGATGACTCGACCACCCACCTGCCCAGCCAGCTCAACGGCGCGGTCATAGGAGCGGTTGGCCACAAAAATGCTCTCGGCCCCCCGGGAACTCAGGCTCTGGGCTGTGGTACGGGCCACTTCCCCAGCGCCCACCACCAGCACATTGGCACCCGAAAGCTTGCCGAGGATTCCCTGAGCCATCTGCACGGCTGCAGCCCCCACCGAGGTGGGGCCGCTGGTGATATGAGAGGAACTGCGCACCTTCTTGCCCACGGTGAAGGCATGCTGAAACGTGCGGTTGGCAAACGAAGCCGTGACCCCGGTTTCCAGAGCCACCCGGTATGCGTCTTTCAACTGTCCGAAAATCTCAGTCTCGCCCACCACCATTGAATCCAGACCGGATGCAACCGCTGCCAGGTGAAAGAGAGCATCCCGACCGCAGTAATGGTAAAAAAGCTGGCGGCGCGTTGCGGCATCCGGGGCATTCCCCAGGAAAAAGCTCAGAATAGCCTGCATGGCCGTCTCAGGCTCGCTGCTCCAGTAATATATTTCGGTACGGTTACAGGTGGACAGCAACACGCATTCGCTCACGCCCGGCAGGGCCGCCAAAGCGGCATTCACTTCGGGCAGGCGGGATTTTCCCACGGCAAACTGCTCGCGCACCGCCACCGGGCAGCTGCGGTAGTTTACCCCCAGACAGCACATCTGAATCTCGCCGGCTCCGCTCATTTCTGCATGGATACAATCGCCTCGACCAGGCTGGGTATCGTGTGAGCAGCCGCCTCCACATCCGGCTTCAGGCCGTATTCTGCCAGAGTCGCGGTTGTCACCGGGCCAATACTGGCGATGCGGCAATTCTCCGGCAGGGGCAGGTTCATCGCCATGAAGTGCCGCACCGTACTGCTGCTCGTGAAGGTGATGATATCAGCCCCCTCTTCGCGCAGCCGGGCCTGGGCCCCGGTTGCATCTTCCGTCTCCGGCACGGTACTGTAGGCCAGGCACTCATCCACGATTGCCTGGCGCTTCATGAGTTCATCATAAATCACGCGGCGGGCCTGTTCACCGTGAACCCAGAGCATCGTCACATTGGCAACACCGCCGAACTCATCGCCCCTGCGGTCAAACTCTGCAACCAGCTCCTCGGCCACAGCCCTGGCTGGCATCACATCGACCATCAGGCCGATTTTCTTCAATTCAGCAGCTGTGCCGGGGCCTACCGCCGCGATACGCGCGCCGCCAATCTCACGGATATCCTCGTATACGGCAAAGAATGCCTGGAAAAAGCGTTTCACGCCGTTCGGGCTGGAGAATATCAACCAGTCGTAATGGGGAGCATCCACCACGGCTTCTGCAAAATCGCGTTTATCGGTGGGATCTGCTATGCGGATGGTGGGAAGTTCCATCACATCTGCCCCCAGCGCTGCCAGCTGAGATACCAGATCGCTGGCCTGCTCGCGGGTGCGAGTGACCACGACGCGCTGACCGCTCAGCGGCAGGCGCGACCGCCAATCGAGGCAGGAAGCCAGATTCACCACATCCCCCAGCACGACCACAGCCGGGGAGGCAATCCCGGCCTGTTCCACGGCATCCGCCAGGGTGCCGACAGTGGCTGTCACGCATTTCTGACGTCCCGTGGTGGCCCACTGAATGGCGGCAGCCGGGGTATCATCCCCCTGCCCGGCCTGAACCAGCGCCTGCATGGTTTCGCGCAGGCGGCTCATTCCCATGAGCATCACCTTGGTTCCCTGAGCCGCAGCAATGCCGGAAATGTCCAGAGAAGATTCAGCCTTGTGAGCCCCCTCATGGCCAGTGAATACGGTGAACTGAGAGCAGCAGTCACGATGCGTCACCGGTATTCCCGCGTATGCCGGGCCAGCTATGGCCGATGTGACCCCCGGTACGATTTCAAACGGCACACCAGCCTCATTCAGAAACAGAGCTTCCTCACCGCCACGTCCGAATACGTACGGGTCACCGCCTTTCAGACGCACCGTGCAAGGATACTTCCGGGCACATTCAACCAGAAGCTCGTTGATGCCCTTCTGAGGCAGCGCATGATTCCCGGAGCGTTTGCCCACGTAGATTTTCTCGCAGCCAGGCTTCAGCCAGCCCAGCATGGCAGGAGATGCCAGTGCGTCGTATACCAGGCAATCGGCCTGCTCGATAAGGTCGCGGCCCTTCAGAGTCATCAGTCCCGGGTCGCCGGGGCCGGCGCCTATGAGGTAAACCTTTCCATGTTGAAATTCAGCAGCCATGGTAACATCAATGCAGGGTTATATCTTCAGGAGTCTGCACGGAAGTCTCCACCGTGGCAGGCTGGGGCTCTGGCGTTTCCGGGGCGGGTTCCACCACCGTTTCAAGAGCCGGAGCTTCCTGAGCGGGGGGCTCTGCCACGGGGGCTTCAACAGGCGTGGGTTCAGCGGGTGCAACAGGAGTTTCCATTTCTCCGGCAGCCTCACGCTTAGCTATCTGCATCAGCTCGGATACCGTCACCAGCTTGAACCCGCGAGCCTGCAGACCGGTCACGATTCCTTCCAGGGCAGAAAGCGTTGTTGCGTGAATATCATGCACCAGGATAATTGAACCAGGTCTGGCCTTATTGACCGCCGTGGCAATCACCTTGCCCACCCCGGGCTTGCGCCAGTCAACCGTATCCACATCCCAGAGGATGGAAGCCATGCCGTACTGGTTGTACATGTGGTTCACGAGCGTTTTATTCGTAGCACCGTAAGGCGGACGCATCACGCGAGGCACCGTGCCGGTAATCTCGGCAATGAGGTTCTGCGTGCGGCTTATCTCCCGGTCCACCTTGGCGCGGGCGCTGGAATTCATCTTGATATGGCTCCATGTATGCACGCCTACCTCATGGCCTTCAGCTGCGGCCCGGCGCACAATGGAACGAGCCCGGGCTGCATTCTGCCCCAGCACAAAGAAGGTCCCCCTGGCCCCGTGTCGCTTCAGGATATCCAGAGCCTTGGGGGTCAATTCAGCATGAGGTCCATCGTCAAAAGTCAGCGCTACGTATTTCCCGTTCATGGGTACGCGGGAAACCCGCTTACCAAGCGGTTGCAGCCTGGTCGGCTGAGCGGCAGGCTGAGGAGCGGGCGTCACTGTAACTTCAGCCTGCCCGGTTCCCTGGGGAGCTGCTGGTTCAACCGGGATTTCGGGAGCAGGCGGCGCAGGAACGGGCGCTGCCGGGGGCTGGGGTATTTCCTGTCGGACCGGAGCCGCCGGCTTGGCAGGCTTGACCGGCTTGACTACTTTCTGAGGTTTCGGCGCGGGTTTATCCTTAACGGGTTCCGGGGCAGGCTTCACCACAGTTGCACCTTCAGCCGGCGTTGCAACGCTCTCCAGCGACTGCTGGGAACATGCAGCCAGTCCGGCAATCACCAGCGAGCAGACAAAGGAATTGACAATTTGTTTTCGCATGACAAGACGTGGCATTCTACCCCGAAGCAGTACGAAAAGCAATCCCTATTGGCGTCATTTTGCATCGACACAGACTACCCGGCGTGCTAAAGTACCGGTATGCTGAATTTCAACTACTGCAATGCCACGCGCTATGTCTTCGGCCCCGGTGAGCATCTCAATACCGGCGCACTTCTTGTCCCGTATGCCACAGGCAGGATTCTCCTGCACTACGGTGGGGGCAGCATCATCCGCTCCGGATTGCTGGAGCGCATCCGCCAGAGTCTGCGCAGCGCCGGCATCGATTTCACCGAGCTGGGCGGAGTCAAGCCCAACCCCAGCATATCGCTCGTCCGGCAGGGTATTGAACTCTGCCGCCGTGAGCACATCTGCCTGGTTCTGGCAGTAGGCGGCGGCAGCGTGATTGATTCAGCCAAAGGGATTGCCGTCGGCGTTCCGAACGACGGGGATGTATGGGAACTGTATGCGCACAAAGGTTCGTGCCCGGCAAACCCGCCCCTGCCGGTTGCCACGGTGCTCACCCTGCCGGCAGCAGGCAGCGAAAACAGCCCGAACACCGTGCTTACCAATGAAGAAACCGGCAGAAAACTCGGATTCAAACACATGGGGCTGCGCCCTGTGCTCAGCATTGTCGACCCGACGCTCTTCCTCACGCTTCCCCGGTCGCAGATGGCCTACGGCGCTTGCGATATGCTCTGCCACATCTTTGAACGCTACTTCACCAGCACCCCGGACACAGCCCTGAGCGATTCCCTGGCTGAAGCCACCATGCGTACCATCATCACCCAGGCCAGACTCCTGAACCACAATTTGCAGGATATCACCGCCTGGGGGCAGCTGGCGCTCTGCGGCACACTCGCGCACAACGACCTGCTTGGCGTCGGACGCGAGCAGAGCTGGGCCTGCCACGCGCTGGAGCATGAGCTGAGTGCGGTCTATGATGTACCCCACGGTGCAGGGCTTGCAGTCGTGGTGCCGGCCTACATGCAGCAAGTCTGGCCGTATAGCCCCGGTATCTTTGCCCAATGGGCCACCAATGTGATGGGGGTCACCCCTGACCGCAATACCGGAGCTGTCATTCAGGAAGGCATCGCAAGGCTCCGGGCCTGGTACCGAGAGCTCGGGCTTCCCGCCAACATGCAGGAACTGGGGATTCCGGAGGATGCAGATTTCGCAGCCATGGCGCAGGCAGCCTGCAAGGTGTACGGCGGCGGCGCCGCGGTTCCCACCCTGGCAGGGGTACACCCCCTCACGGCAGAAGAAGCCACGGAAATCTACCTCGCAGCCTGCGTGTGACCTCTAATAGTCATTGACGCAGACGGGAAGATGCGGCACCATTCTCCTCATGAGCATTCCCACGCATCATGAGGCGATGTGGCAGGCCATCCACGCAGCCTACGAAGCCCGCGACCCTGCCGAAGCCCGCAGGCTCCTGCAACATGCCACACCGCAGCTCACCTGTGACTACCTGCACCGCTGCAGCGACGAGGACTACATCAAATGGCTGCTGGAAAACCAGCTCATCCCGAGCGGCGACCTCGGCTCCGCAGAGGATGCCTGGCCCGGTCTTCAGGAAAGCCAGCTGCAATGCAACGCCCTGCCCGAAGCACAACGTCCGGATTGCATCGTGGACGGTAACTTACCGGAATCCGGTTAATCCACCACCGCCTGCCAGTGTGCATCAGCATAAGCGGCAAAGCACATGGCCACCTGCTCTGCCGTCTGCTTACCCGGGTGCAGCTCCGGCAGTTCATCGGGCGCAAACCACTGCACGGCACAAGTTTCGGGATTTGCTTCCAGATGAGGCTCTCCGGCTGGCTCGCAGAGCACAAAGGCTTTGATGATGTTATAAGGGAACGGGCGGCGGCAGTTGCGGCGGCTGTATTCATGCAGCGCCACCAGGCGGCCGGGCTTCACCTCCAGCCCGGCTTCCTCCCGAGCCTCTTTCACCAGATTGGAAGCTATCGTCTGGTCCACATCCACCCAGCCGCCCGGCAGCGACCACAGGCCGTCGCGCTCCTGCACCAGCAGAATTTTTCCCTCGCGGATGATGGCTGCGCGAGTGTCCAGCTTCGGCGTCTGGAACCCCGTCTCGTTGCAGAATAACTCCCGAATCTTCTCCAACGGCAACTCAGTCATGACAGAGAGCATCTCCGCAGCCATTTCTCGCAAACGCTCGAATCGCTCGCGGTCAAAGGGGTCCGGGCTGTACTCCATCCCCGCCTGGGCGATGAATTGAATCTCCTTGGCCCATTCCAGCCACTTCGGGCGCATGCTGTCGTTCTCCATGCCAGCACTCTATCACAGCTCCTGGCATTCTGCGAGTAGAATTTTCTCCTTGTCAACGAATAGTTGCCACTATATAATTATCCCCCATATGAAGGTGGGCAGAATGCTTCTCAAAACAACAGGCGGGCTGCTGATTCTGGTTATCATAGTCCTCGGCTGCGCGCTCTGCTGGTTATACAGCTGGACCTGGCGAGGCGAGCTGAGCAACTTTCATGAAAGCTGGACTCCCGATGAACGGGCGGCCCTGACCCGGCTGGATTCTTATCTGCGCCACCAGTGGGTCTGGGATGCCTTCAGCCCCATACCCATTTCCCCGGACGCGAAAAAGACAAAAGAGGAAGAAGACTATTACAAACTCTGTTTCGACACCCCGGAGCATCAGTTACCCACTCGGGTAGAACAAGAGAGGATTATCTCAGCCTGGCGGACGCAGGCATCGGAACCCGGCTTCTGCCAGCGTCTGGAGATTGCGTGCATCGCACGCTTTCTCATGGCTCCTGTTGCCGAACAGCTCGTGGAAATCGCGGCAGATGGTCAGGCAGGGCGCCCCGCCCCGCAGACAACACCCCATTTCATGATTTTCCGGCATCTGCGGGAACACCCGGTCATCGGCATGACCCCGGCTATCGCGGCCAGTCTCAGCGGTCAATATGATGCGCTCCGCGCCCTCATCCGGCATGGAGCCGAACCGAATGCGCAGTTGCGCATCCTGTATTCAAGCGTACCGGGGGATGAGTACGAGGCGGATTTGCCCATCACGCCCCTGCTGGCAGGAATCAGCTCCACCGGCATACGCACCCCCTGGAATGAGCGCAAGCAGCACGCCGATTTTCTGCTGGAGCACGGTGCCGATTTGAACCGCAGTCCCTATATCGCGACGTGCTGTCTGGCTGATCTGGCGATTCACCACCACCCGGGCACCTTCCTCTGGGCCATGGAGCATGGTCTGAAGCCAGATATCAACAACTTCTGCTCGATTATTGAATACCCAGGCACCCTGCCCCTGGTGCGTTTTATTCTGGAACACCGGCTCGTGGATGTCAACGACCGCAGCGGCTCCTACACCACGGTGCAGGCCATTGCCAGGGCCGCCTGGCGGGCTAAGGACATGCATCAACTCACCGCGCTGGAGGCAGAAGAAAAACTCCGTCTCCTGCTGCAGGCCGGGGCAGATCCGCACCTCATCTGCATCAACGCAGAACCGCAACGCCCCGGTGAAAGCGATGAAGAATATGAAGAGCGCCAGTTAGATGTCCCCCTCATGGCCGAAATCACGGCCCTCTCGCACTTGCAGCAGCGCATCAAGGAACTGAAGTCCACCCCGGGTGCAGATGCCACCGCGCGACTCCAGGTGCTGGAGCGACTGGCCGGGCTCATCCGTACACGTGTCCCAAAGTTTGAGTACTAATCTCGAAAAATGGGAATTTGTCGATCAGTTTGCGAGCGCAGGTGAGCGGAATTTATAGCCCACGTCAGTGGGCGACATATCCTTAGCGAGGGGCGTAAGCCCCTCGTTTGGTAATAAAAAATATGGAACCCGTGAAACGGGTGACAGAAGGCGCAGCTCTGTGATATGCAACCGTTTCTGTCACCCGTTTCACGGGTTCCAATTACCTTTTTTATTCCTACGAGGGGTTCCGCACCCCACGCTACCGCGTGGAGTGCTCCACCACCTCGCTATGGGTATGTCGCCCGTTTCACGGGCTTTGAATGCC
>JAFVQN010000046.1 GCA_017504805.1 Akkermansia sp.
CGCCATGGAGGCAACCGTCAATGCCGGCGCCATCGCTTCCGGCACCATCTCCTACACCACCAGCCCTGTCCACACCCACAAGAAGTATGTGGAAATGGTCAAGGAACTGAAGGAAATGGGTGCTGCCACCATCTGCATCAAGGATATGGCCGGCATCATGGGTCCTCAGGAAGCTTACGACATGGTTTCCGCCATCAAGGACGCTGTTCCCGGCATGCCCATCGACCTGCACACCCACTCCACCACCGGTCTGGCCTTCATGACCTACCTGAAGGCTGTGGAAGCAGGCTGTGACATCATCGACACTGCAATCTCCCCCATGTCCGGCGGCACCTCCCAGCCCGCTACCGAGACTCTGGCTTACGCACTGCGTCAGCTGGGCTATGAGGTCAACCTGAACGATGCTGCCACCAAGAAGATGGCTGACTACTTCAAGACCGTTCGCGATGACTTTGTCAAGGACGGCACCCTGATGCCCAAGTCCATGGCTACCGATACCCAGTGCCTGACCTACCAGATCCCCGGCGGCATGCTGTCCAACCTGCTGTCCCAGCTGAAGCAGATGAACGCTCTGGACCGTCTGGACGAGGCTCTGCTGGAGACCCCCCGCGTCCGTGAAGACATGGGTTTCCCCCCTCTGGTCACCCCCACCTCTCAGATGGTCGGCGTGCAGGCTGTTACCAACGTCCTGCAGGGTGAGCGCTACAAGAAGGTCTCCAAGGAGATCAAGGCTTACTGCCGCGGTGAGTACGGCCGTACCCCCGCTCCCATCAATCCCGAGATCCAGAAGATGATTCTGGGCGACGAGAAGCCCATCGAGGGCCGCTATGCCGACTCTCTGGCACCCATCGTCGAGCCCACCCGCGAGAAGCTGGGTGATCTGGCAAAGTGCGACGAGGATGTCCTGAGCTACATCGCATTCCCCAACCTGGCCGAGAAGTTCCTGGAAGAGCGCAAGGCCAAGGAAGAAAACGTGGCTACCTACTCCATCGTGGAGTGCTAAGGAGGCTGCGCTATGGAAAACATTGGTATCCTGGATGCAGGTGTCATTGCGCTGCTGGGCTATGCTGTGGTTTTCTTCGGTCTGATTCTGCTGATGATCGTCATCACCATCATGGGCAAATTCTTTACCGCAAAGGCAAAGGCACCCGCAAAGGCTGAAGCTGCCGCACCCGCTGCCGCTCCTGTGGCCGCTGCTCCCGCAGCACCCGTGGAGGCACCCGCAGCACCCGGCTCTGCCGGTCCTGTGAAGCTCTATGACACACCCCCCAAGACTGCTGCCATGATCATGGCCATCGTCGCAAATCAGATGGGCAAGCCCCTGAACGAGCTGCGCTTCATTTCCATCAAGGAGGTTAAGGACTAATGAAATATAAAGTTACTCTCAACGGCCGCACCTACGAGGTGGAGGTCGAAGCAGGCAAGGCCATGTGCGTTGCCGAATATGAGGCTTATGCCCCTGCGGCAGCCCCTGTTGCTGCACCTGTGGCTGCTGCTCCCGTGGCTGCTCCCGCACCCGCTGCCGCTCCTGCAGCAGGCGTCACCGTCACCGGCGGTGAATCCGTTATTGCTCCCATGCCCGGCAACATCCTGAAGGTCAACGTTTCCGTAGGTCAGACCGTCAAGGAAGGCGAGGTTCTGGTGGTTCTGGAAGCTATGAAGATGGAGAATGAAATCATGGCTCCCTGCTCCGGCGTTGTTACCGCTGTGCCCGTTTCCAAGGGCTCCAACGTTGACACCGGCGCACTGCTGGTTGCCATCGGCGGCACTGTGGTCGCTGCTGCTCCCGCTCCTGTGGTTGCTCCTGCACCTGTTGCAGCACCTGCCCCCGTGGCCGCTCCCGCTCCTGCCGCTGCACCTGTGGCTGCCGCTCCCGTTGCCGGCGAAGCTGTCAAGGCTCCCATGCCCGGCAACATCCTGAAGGTGAACGTGACCGCAGGTCAGGCTGTC
>JAFVQN010000047.1 GCA_017504805.1 Akkermansia sp.
CCTCCGGAGAATTCGGCAACGAACTGCACAGCTTGTACACACGCAAAGCAAAAGCCCGTGTACGCTGCGTCATTACGTCCCTGAACGCCGTTCCATTGTCCATGTGCAAACCTCCTGCGGGCGCCAGCCCGCGTAACTTCACACTTCGTACTTCCCACCTCGTAATTCGTACTTTCTGCGAATCACTTCAGTGATTCGCAGAAACGTGCCATTTTATCGCAGGCTTGTTCGAGGAGGTTCTGGGCAGTAGCATAGCAGCAGCGCAGGTAGCCCTCGCCGCAGGCGCCGAATGCCGTGCCCGGCACAGCGGCCACCTTGTGTTCCATGAGCAGGCGGAGCGCAAACTCCTTCGAGGAAATACCAAAGCGCTTAATGCTGGGGAAAGTATAGAACGCTCCCCCGGGCAGGTGACAATCCATGCCCATGTCATTGAAGCGACCCACAATGTAATCGCGGCGGCGGTGGTAGCTCTCACGCATCTCCAGCATGGCCGGCACACCGTTCTCCAGAGCCTCGATACCAGCCTCCTGCGAGGTGATGGTCGGGCAGATCATCGTGTAGGAATGCACCTTCATCATCTGCTCAATGAGCTCCTTCGGGCCGCAGGCATAACCCAGGCGCAGACCGGTCATGGCAAAAGCCTTCGAGAAACCATGCAGCAGCAGCGTGCGCTCCTTCATACCCGGCAGCGCCGCGATAGAAGTATGCTCCTCCTCATCGTAACGAAGCTCAGAATATATCTCATCCGTGAGCACAAACAAATCATGCTTCATGCAGATGGCCGCAATCTCCTCCAGCGTCTTGCGCGGGGCGATGGAGCCCGTCGGGTTCGTCGGGAAGTTCAGCATCAGCACCTTCGTGCGCGGCGTGATGGCAGCCTCCAGCTTGGCAGGATTCAGCGCAAAGAGGTCATCGATACTCGTCTCCACCGCCCTGGGCACACCGTAGGCCATCATCACCGTGGGGGCATAGCTCACGTAGCAGGGCTCGTGGTACAGCACCTCATCCCCGGGGTTCAGCAGGCACCGCAGCGCCAGGTCGATTGCCTCGCTCACGCCCACCGTCGGCAGAATCTCGCACAGCGGGTCATACTCCACATGGAAGAAATCCGCCACATACGTGCTGATTGCGCGGCGCAGGCTCTCCAGACCGTAATTGCTGGTGTAGGTGGTGTGTCCGCGCTCCAGCGAGCGGATAGCAGCCTCGCGGATATTCCACGGGGTCACGAAATCCGGCTCACCCACACCCAGGGAAATAATATCCTTGCTGCCGGTAGCCAGGTCGAAGAACTCACGGATACCCGAGCGGGGCATATCCATGACCTGTTTAGAAAGCGTTTTACTCCAGTCCATAATCAGGGAATGAAAGTGAGGCGTTCGGCCTCAGGCTCCTCGGCAAAGATGAGGCCATTGTGCTTGTAGGTTTTGAGGCGGAAATGCGTGGCCGTGGAAATCACGTTCTGCATGCTCGCCAGGTTTTCGCTCACAAAGCGGGCCACCTCCAGCAGAGTAGGAGCTTCCACCATCACCAGCAAATCATAGCCTCCGGAAATCAGATACAAGCTGCGCACCTCCTTGAACCGCGCAATGCGGGATGCCAGTCGGTCAAAGCCACCACCGCGCTCGGGGGTGCAACGCACCTCGATAAAGGCAGAAACACCCTCGCCATCATCATTCACAATAGCCTGGTACCCCACAATACGCCCTGCCTTCTCAAGGGCAGCTCGCTTGGCGGCCACGGTTGCAACATCCACACCAAGGCGGTCTGCAATCTGCTGGTCGCTCAATCGCGCGTCCGCCTCCAACAACTTGAGTAGGGCATCCTGTGTCATAGATTAGCTCATCATACCACCCTGCCCCGTTAAGTCAACCTCAAATTACGCCAACTATAGCACGATACTTTCCGGAAAATCACAGTGCCGCAGGATTCCCCACATCTTGTCTATATAGGCCAGGGTGTAGAAGTTCTCAAAATAGTGGAAGTAATACGCGCCCAGCGGAGTAAGGCGATAGCCATCGCCCTCGCACACAATATACCCCAGCCACCGGGCCAGACGGAACTCCGCTCCGAACTCCTTCTCCAGTTCCGTACCGAAGAAGTCCCGGAAATCCGAGCGACTCACGCTGGTGGTATACGCCCTCCAGAAAAGGTAATAGAGCATGCGCTGCCGCCGGCTGAAACGTGTGGTAAGTGCGGTGGGCAACTGCCCGGCACGTATGCGTTCAATATAAGCCTTGACTGAGAATGTGTTTATCTTGAAACTATCGCGCAGCAGAGTGGTAGCCGAGCAGCCGAACCCCAGGAAGGTGTCGCGGGTCATGCTGGAGTAGCGATGCCCGCCCGGGGTGGCAAAGGTCCAGATAGAATCCCGCACCAGCCCCTTGGATTCGCAGTAGGCGGTCAGTTCATCCAGCAGACGGTGTTTCTGTCTGCCGGGCATGGCATGCACCGGACTGCCGGTAAAGGAGAAATCAATGAAGGGATATACCGCCACGTGATTAGCACCATGGGCAAAGGCTGTGTCCAGATCCCGGCGGATGTGCTCTATCTTCTGCCCGGGCAAGGCGAAGATGAAATCCATGCTCACCGTCTCAAATGGCACCTCCGCCAACGCAGCGGCCAGTTTCTCCGGCTGAGGTGCGGGGCGTCCAAGACACCGGACAAACTCCGGCAGAAAACTCTGGATGCCGATACTGATACGCGTCACCCCAGCATCACGGAGGAGGCTCAGCGTTTTCACATTCACATCTGCCGGGTGCAGCTCAGCTCCCACGCCGTCGGTGATATCAAAGTACTGCCGCAAAGCCTCGATAATACGCCCCAGCTCCGCAGCCAGCAGCGCGGGGGTACCGCCGCCGAAGTACAGGCTGCTCACCCGGGTGCGCTCACCTCGCATGCTCCCCACCATCTCAATTTCCTGCAGCAGCGCTGCGGTGTAGGCGCCGGCTGCTTCGGGGGTATAGCGTTCCTTGCAATAAGGGCAGAAATTGCACAGCGTGCGGCAGAACGGGATGTGCACATACAGCCCCAATCCGGGGCAATCGTCGTAATCCAGTACCGCATCATTATCCGCCGTGAAGCGGAACGGCTCAGGGCTCCGGGTCAGCCAGGTGCGCGCAGCTGTGGTCAGAAGGTTCATGAATCAGACGTATCGGGTGTAGGTGCGCAGCATTTCGGTTATCACGCGCAGGTTCCCGCGGAATACCAGCGCATATTCTGCCGCAAAGAAGTAGCCGCATTCATCGCAGAGACCCGGCACATGTATGCAGCGCCCGCAGATGGAAAGCTCACCATTTTCCATCACCACACACTGGTAACAGGGAGTGGGGAAATTATTATCGATGATATACGGGAAGGCGCTGCGCAGGTTGAAGATGGGGTATCCCTCATCCATCAGCAGCCCGATTTCCGCACAGCAGGCCACTTTATCCTCACGGGTGAGCACCAGGTCCCGGGTGTCGGGATAAGGCGTGTGGAAATTGAAAGAGACTGCCCGCACATTCGGCTGGGTGCGCGCCACATCGCACACACTGCGGATGCAGCCTTTATTAATCTGGTTCACGGCCATGTACAGGCATATGTTATCCGACGTTGCCTGCTCGATATTCCGCATGATAAGGTCATAGGTATTACCGCGAATAATGTTGTGGTGCTCCTTATCACCATCCAGGCTCAGCAGAATCAAATCCGCCTCCGGTAAATCCAACCCCTGCGTGCCGTTGGTCACGATGTTCACTATTCTGAACCCCATTGCCTTTGCCTCGCGCACCAGGTCACGTATGGTTTTGCCACTATCCTTCCACAGGAATGTCTCTCCACCGCAGAAGAACAGAATCCGCACCCCCATGGCGTACAGCTGCTCCATTTCGGCCTTCACCTGGGCATAGGGGTGAATAATGGCGGTCAGATTATTCACCGAGCAATGCTTGCAGCGCAGGTTGCACCGGTCCGTCACGATGATGGTGCCCAGTATCGGCTTTTTCCGCCGGAAAAGTACCGTCGTAAGACCGAAAAGAGAGAATTCAAGTAAGGTTGAGGCCTTCATTTGTTTCAAAATAGAATGTTTACCTGTTCAAGTAAAGGAAAAAATTGACTTCAATCATCAGATTGTGGCATAGTGGCTCTATGGGCATGAGGACGCACACCATTCTGCTGGCGTGGCGGCTGCTCTGGCCGCGGCGCAGTTGTCTGCGACTGGTGGCGGGCATCTGTGTACTGAGTATCGCTCTGGGACTCATGCTGCAGATTGTAGTACGCGGGGTAATGGACGGCATGGTGCGCGAGATAGATGCCGGCACCCGCTTCTGCATGCCGGATTTGCTTGTTACCAACTGGCCGTACGAACCGGGACAGGCGCTCCGGGTACCGGGAGTCTGCTCGGCCACCGCGTGTCAGGCAGGCATAGGTACCAGGCCTCATGGTTTATGCCGCTACAGCACCTGGTATGAGCCTGAGCAGCTCGTACCGCTGCTGGCGGAAGGTGGGCTCGGGCAAGCACTCATCTCCCGGAGTTTTGCTGAGAAATCGGGGCTCCGGGCGGGCCAAACAGACCATGGGCTTCATCCTCTACCTTTGCACCGCACTGGCGAGCTTTGCCTGCGGGGCGCTGCTCTGGGTACTCTGCCTACAGCGGCGGCGGGAGCTCAGCATCATGGCCGCCTACGGCATGCCGCCCTCGCAGCTGACCATCGTCATCCTCAGCATGGCCACGGCCGTAGCAACCGCCGGCATTGCACTCGGTCTGTCTATGGCCTGGGCTACCGTGCACTGGCGTGAGCCTATACGTCAACTGCTGGCAGAGCTCGGGATTCAGGCATTCCCGGTAGAAGTGCTGGACATGTCCTTGCCCGCCCACACCACACCGGGGCTTTACCTGACGCACGCGTTCTTTACCTTTGCCATGGTGATTCTGAGCTCAGTACCAGCCCTGCGACTTATCCTCCTCATGAGCTCACATGCTCCACAGCAGTAATTACAATTGCAGCCCGGCGGGTATACGTTTCCGCCCTTCTGCTATCGCATCTTCCTTGAGCTGCAAGATCACACCCAGCAGCAGATAGGGTTGAGTGCCGTCCGGAGCATCCGGTTTCAGCTTCATCTCACACACGAGCAATATCCGATGCTCCGATTTCTCTTTCAGTGAAACCGCCCATTCCTTACCAGAGGAAAGCTCCACCCATTCCAGCCCCTGCGATTCAGCCCACTCCCGGGGTGATGCACCGCTCAACGCATACGTCATCGGGTCAGCCTCCATCCGCTTATCCCACGCAATAGCGCCCACAATTCCGGTATCGGAATTAATCAGCATCCGCACCTCATGCTCATTCCCATAACGCGGCATATCAAAGGTAAAATTGGTATTCACCTCCTCCGCCGCCCAGTATGGCTTAGAGCCATAGCCTATCCCGACCCCATCCGACAATTCAAATGCCGACGGCACAAAATCCACCTTGCCAGCCGGCCCGGAGGGGCCGCAATCATAACTTAAGAAACCAACAACAACCCCAGGAGCATACCCATACACCACAGGCTTCCACAGCGGTGATAAAGCCCAGCCCAGATACACCAGTACCAGAAAAGAAGAAAGAATCAGAATCACACGTTTCTTCATGCGCTCATTGTAACATATAAAGAACAGCTTGTCATTCATATTCACATCCAAACGCGCAGCACTGGCGCCTTGCGTTCATTGGGAAACGCCCGTCCTATCCCCCTCAATCGGGACTTAAGTCCCGTGCCCCAGACAGAATTTCCCCTGCGCCGCCAGGCGCAGCTTTCTCTACAAACCCAAAATCCTACATCCAGAATCAAAAATGACGAAGCCCCAGATTCTTTCGAATCTGGGGCTTCATTTACCCTGGCAGCTATCTACTCGAGCGGGACCTGTCGTCCGACAACCATCGTCGGGC
>JAFVQN010000048.1 GCA_017504805.1 Akkermansia sp.
AACCGAACCCCGAGCGGAGCGAGTGGGTGGCAGACGTGGATGCGCGTTGATATTCAAATAATCAATGCTTAACATAAACAGAACGCTCATGCGAATCTGCCACCCCGCCAGCTGGCGGGGTTCCGGCTTATTTTTTCGTTAAACCCAGGGCTCACGCCCTGGGCTATGGAAAGTGTCGCCCTGACGGGCTCAGACTTCCTCGGGCATTGTGAGTCGGGCTCGCCGGTGGCTTGCGGACGGTCAGGCCAGAGCGCCGGCGCTGATGCGGATGGTGGGGAGGGAGAGGGGCATGTCGCCGAGCCAGTCGAGGGTGGTGGTGGTGATGAATACCTGGGATTCGGCAGGGAGGAGGGTCAGGAGGGCGCGGCGGCGGGCGGTGTCGAGCTCGCCGAAGATGTCATCGATGAGGAGGATGGGGGCTTTGCCGGTTTCTTCCTGGAGAAGGGCTCCCTGGGCCATTTGCAGGGCAATGGCGAGGGTGCGCTGCTGGCCTTCGGAGGCAAATTCTGCGGCGGCCATGGTGCCGATGTAGAGGTCGAAGTCATCCCGGTGCGGGCCGATGGTGGTGCAGCCGGCGCGTTCATCTGCCGGCATGGCGGCTTCCAGTGCCTGCTCCAGCTCTGACACGCAGGAGGGGCGGTAGTGGAGCTGCACTTGCTCGGCTCCACCGGAGATGCCGCGGTGGTGGTGCGCTACGTGCGGCTGGAGACGCTCCAGCAGCTGCCGGCGCAGGCGGATGATGATTTCGCCGTGGGTGGCGAGCAGGCGGGCGTAGCTGCGCAGGGTGGAGGTGCTGCGCCGTGGGTTGCGGAGCAGGGCGTTGCGGCTTTTGAGCGCCTTGCGGTAGGCTTGCAGGGCCTGGCGGTAGGCGGGGTGCCACTGGCTGCCGAGGAAGTCGAGGTAGCGGCGGCGTTCATCGGCCGGGCCGTTGACGAGGCTCATGTCGCTGTTGGCGAGCCAGGTGACGGGGTGGGTATCGGCCAGGTAGTCGTTGAAGTCGCGGCGTTCGGCGCCGTTTACCTGGAGGTTGAGCTTGCGGGCGCTCCAGACGAGGCGGCGGGTGGCATTCTCCGTCTGGAGGGAGATGCCGAAATCCTGCTGGCCCTGGCGCACGAGTTTATCGAGCCTGGTGGCGCGGGGGCTGTGCAGGGTGAGTGCGAAGCAGAGCGCCTCCATGAGGCTGGTTTTTCCCTGTGCGTTGGCTCCCAGCAGCACGGCACCCTCTGCCGGGATCTCCCAGCGGAGGGTGCTGTAACAGCGGAAGTTGCTCAGACGCAGGGTGGTGAGCATGAGGGTGTGGTTCAGCAGAATCAGACCTCAATCGGCAGGGCGCGGATGGCATCCATAATCTTGTTGCCGATGGCTCGCTGAGCGTCGCGTCCCTTGGCGCGAAGTTCCTCAGGGGAGAATTTGATGGGGTCGCCCACGGAGAGGGTGATGGGGCGGAACTTCAGCTTGCTGCTGTGGATGGGCAGGCAGTCATACGCGCCTTCAATGCGGATGGGCTGCACCGGCACATGGGCCAGCTTGCTGAGGATGAGGCCGATGCCGGGCATGGCGTCGTGAATCTTACCGTCCGGGCAGCGGGAGCCTTCGGGGAAGATGATGATGCGGCCGCCGTTCTTGACGGTGCGCAACACCTGGATGATGCTGGCGGGGTCCGGGCGGGTCTGGTCCACGGGGATGGTGTTGCAGTAAGGCAGGGCCTGCTTGAGCAGGGGGGCGTCAAAGAGAGTCTTGCGGGCAAGGAAGAATACCTCATTGCGGTACAGGGAACCCACCAGGGGCGGGTCAAGGAAGCTCTGGTGGTTGGCCACGATGATGCAGGGGCCTTCCTCAATCAGCTTTTCCTGGCCGATGACCTTGTAGTTGAAGAATGATTTGAAGAAGCAGCTGGCGGTGCCGCGTACCATCAGGTATATTAAGGAGCGGTTCATATCGGAAAGCGGGGGGGGAGAGAATCAGTTGAGCTTGGCGCGGATGTCTGCGGCGATGAAGGCGACCACCTGGTCGATGCTCATGTCGGAGGTGTCTACCAGCAGGGCGTCATCCGCCTGTTTCAGCGGGGCGCAGGCGCGCTGGGAGTCCTTGCGGTCGCGCTCGGCTATGGAATCGGTGATGCCTTCGGCGGCGCGGCGGGCGGCGCGCACTTCCTCGGAGGCGGTCACAAAATACTTGAACTTCGTGTCGGGAAAGACGACGGTGCCGATGTCGCGGCCTTCCATGACCACTGCTTCGCGGGTGTTGTATTCGCGCTGTTTCTCCACCAGCAGGGCGCGCACGGCCGGGATGGAGGCAATGGCGGAAACATTGTCATTGGTCGACTTTTCGGTGAGCTCCGTCGTGAGGACTCGCCCGTCGTAGACCACGGTGGAGTTCGCGCCGTCCTTGCCAAAACTCAGCGGGATGCCGGGAAGCAGCGCTTCCACTGCTGCGGTGTCTGCCGGGTTCACACCCTGCAGCAGGGTGTACCAGGTGACAGCGCGGTACATGGCGCCCGTGTTGATGAAAGTGTATCCAAGCTCCTTTGCAATGAGTTTGGCCACGGTAGACTTACCGGAAGCAGCAGGACCGTCGATAGCGATGGCAGGGGGATTCATACTGCGCGGCATTATAGCTGTTTTTTGCAGCGGTGTCGAGCAAAAACGCGCGTGCTGGCGCGAGTATGCATCCGCCGCTGGTACACGTGTCCCGGAGATTATGGAAAAATAGCCCTGAACGACATAAAGGCATAGTGTTCCGTGTGAAAATTCGTAGTGGGGTATCACCCGCCTCACCATCGGCAGTAAGCATGCATTGGTGATTCCGTCGGCGTAAGCCGCTAACTTTCAATTCGTCAATCGTAAATGAGCAATCGTAAATCCACGTACCCCAAATCATTGGGACACGCATGATCCGCTTGTCACAATAAAGGCATAGTGTTCTGTGTGAAAATTCGTAGTGGGGTATCACCGGCCTCACCATCGGCAGTAAGCATGCATTGGTGATTCCGTCGGCGTAAGCCGCTAACTTTCAATTTGTCAATTGTCAATTGTCAATCGTAAATCCACGTGTCCCAAATCATTGGGACACGCATGATCCGCTGGTCACAAGTCAGAGAATGGACTTGACGCCGAGGGGGCTGATGTGGGACAATGGGCGCAGCTGCTTTGCCTGAGACATGAGGATTTTTCCTGCCATTGCTGTGATGCTGATGACACCGCTGCTGCATGCGGTGGAGTGGAGCATTGAGCAGTGCTCGTCTCTGGACCTGCTGGCAGGCCGCACCGGTATTGCCGACGTGCGCCCGTCGAACGACCCGCACGATGATGCCGCCCGGATGGTGGAGCAGAACTCGGGGATATACCGCGGCCAGTGGAGCTGGCAGAGCGAGATGCCGGAGCTTCTCTATGAAATCATGCACACGGGTGAGGCAACCAAGGTGTCGCCGAGTGGTTTTACTGCTCTGCATGCGGCCTGTGTGTATGCGGACGAAAATTTATTCAAGGCTCTGCTGGAGGCCGGGGCCGCAGTGGATGCCCGCCCGGGCGACTGGCAGCAGCTTGGTTATGTGGGCGATACGCCACTGGGGCTGCTGGTGCGTTTCATGGATGCCCGCACGGCCGGAACCCGCGTGCGCATGGCCCGGGTTCTGCTGGAGCGCGGTGCCAATCCGGATGCTCCCATGACTACCTGGAAAGGTAACCGCGTGGTGACCACCGTGCCATTCTGCGAGCTGGGGAGCCAGCCTCACAATCACGAGATGCGCCTTCTGCTCCTGCAGTTCGGCGAGAAGGAACTGAGCAAGCGCACAGCCGGCTGGAATCTGAACTGGGAGTGGTACAGAGCCGACCTTATCCAGCACATGCAGAAGCATGGTTTGTCCCGCAAGGGTGCCCCGGCTGGTCCGGAGATGAAGATGCCCCGGGTGGAGGGCAAGGTGCCGCTGCTGGACCTCATCCGCAAGGGTGATGTGGAGGGCGTGCGTCTTGCGCTGGAATCCGGCGCCAGTATCGAAGTGTCGCCCCGCGCCCGTCGTTATGGTCAGGAGCCGCTTTTCAACATTCCGGCCCGCAGGAAGGACAGCCCGGAAGCTGCCGTGGAAATTGCCCGTCTGCTGGTTGAAGCCGGCGCTGATGTGAATGACCTGAACCGCCGCGGCTGTTCACTCCGTATTCATTACGACCACTATTATTCCAAGGCATCCCGCGCGCTGTGCGCGTATTTCAAGAGCTGCGGTGCTGTGATTCACCCGGATTCTCCTCACTTCCGCGACCAGGTGGAAAAGACTCGCCAGGAGGCGCGCGAACGCGCAGCTGCTTTCGCCGCCCGTCTGGCCGCCATGCAGCAACCTGCCCCCGAGGTGGTGGCGGAGGAACCGCAGCCTGCGCCCGCAGAACCCGCCCCCGAGGTGGTGGCGGAGACCCCGCAGCCCGCGCCCGCTGAGCCCGCCCCCGAGGTGGTGGCAGAGGAGCCGCAGCCCGCTCCCGCTGAGCCCGCCCCTGAGGTGATGGCGGAGGAGCCGCAGCCCGCGCCCGCTGAGCCTGCCCCCGAGGTGGTGGCAGAGGAGCCGCAGCCCGCGCCCGCCGAGCCTGCCCCCGAGGTGGTGGCAGAGGAGCCGCAGCCCGCGCCCGCTGAGCCCGCCCCCGCCGAGTCCGTGAAGAAACCGTCCGCTGAGTCAGCGCGTGATGCTCACATGAAGGTGCTCATGGCAGAGGTACAGAGCCAGCTAGCCGAATTACAGACCAGGCTTGAAGCCGAGCAGCAGAAGAAGGAAGCAGAAAATCAGCCCCAGACAGCCCCGCAACCATGAAATCAATTCTGACAGGTATAGTCCTTTCTCTGTTTGCGGTCGTTCTGGCCGCCGAACCCGTGCAGATTGCCGGTGTGGAAAACAGCTACCGCATTTCGGAGGAACTTTATCGCTCTGCTCAGCCTGAGCGCGAGGGCTTTACTGCCTTGCAGTCGCTGGGTGTGCGCTCGGTGCTGAATCTCCGGGAATACCATAAGGATACCCGCAAGGCCCGCCATACGCAGTTGCATCTCATGGCATACCCGGTGGCTGCCGGGGAGGTGACCGCCGCGGACGTGGAAAACTGCCTGGCGTTGATATCCCATGCGCCCAAGCCGGTGCTGGTGCATTGCTGGCATGGCTCCGACCGCACCGGTATCGTGGTGGCGGCCTACCGCATCGTGTTCCAGAACTGGAGCGTGGAGGCGGCGGAAAAGGAATTCCGCGACGAGCGCTTCGGCTACCACGAATTCTGGTACGAGAATCTGCTCACGCTGCTGCGTGAGACCGATTGGGCGGCCATGCGCGAGCGACTCAAAGCTCATTAAGCGCCTGCAGTTTCTCCCGCAGAGCGGCTATTACGGGGTGCATCATCATCCTGTCCAGGACTTTCACCGGGACCGGTTCAGCGGGGATGCAGACATTCAGTTTGTACGGCAGGCGCTCCACCCGCAGGGTGTCCCCGGGCATCAGCGTGTCGGTGTAGTCGCCGTCCAGATGGTAGGGGAGCTTGCCTTCGGCGGTGATTTCGCAGCTCTTGAAACGCCGCAGCTCCGTGAAATCTGAGATGTTCTTCTCCGTGGCTCCTCGTGAGACGATGAGCCCCAGTATCTCGAACAGCACTCCCATATTTTCCTGATCGATGATGGCCGCATCCAGATGTCCGTCATCGTAACTGGCATCCGCAAAGAGGTGTGCCTCGCCGCCGTAGCGCTTGCCATTGCCCATGATAATCTGCGTGCCCTTGATGGTTTCACCATCGGGCAGGGTCATGGTAATCAGCGGGGGGCGCTCCGTGGCTACTTTCAGACCGGTAATCACGTGTGCGGCTGCTCCCATGCGCTTCTTGAGCTGCGGGGTGATGAGTTCGATGACGCGCGCGTCGGGGCCGAACCCGGCCATCTGCAGGAAGGGTTTGCCGTTTACTGCAAAAATATCGACCGCCTGCCGCTTGTCCCCCTTGATGGCCTGCAGCGCTACATCAAAGCGGCGGGAGCCGATGCCCAGCTCGCGGGCAAACACGTTCATGGTGCCGCAGGGCAGGATTCCCAGCGCGGCCTGGGTACCCACCAGTCCCTGGGCGGCGCACATCAGGGTACCGTCGCCGCCTGCGGCAGCCACCACCGGTTCTCCGCTCTCTGCCAGGGTCCGGGCCTTGCTGGTCAGGTCTTCCGCACTTTTGGTCGGCACAATCCGGAAATCATCGCGGTGATGATCGAGCCATGCTTTCAACCCGGAGCGGAAAAGGCTGCCGGCCTTGGGATTGATGAGGAGCGGAGCAGGGTGGGGCATACGTTTTTTTAACGGAGATTAAGTTCATCAGCACCAGAAAATGAGCGGTGCTATGGCGATGACTGCGGAGACGGTGAATGCAGGGGAATCAATAAGGTCGAAAATACCGCCGATGCCCGGCAGCAGGGAGCCGCTGTCCTTCACGGCAATGCCGCGCTTGATGAGCGACCCCGCCAGATCACCCCATACCGAAAGGAAGAAGAGCAGGAGAGCAGTGGGAATGTAGACCAAGAGGAAGCTGGGATCTTTGAGGTCTTCCCACTGGCAGCCGCCCAGCACCGGCAGCAGAAGGGCGCCCACTGTCAGCGTGATGATGATGGAACCGATGATGCCTTCCCATGTCTTCTTGGGGGAGACACAGGGGCTGAACTTGCGGCTGAAGAACTTGCCGCCCAGGAGCACGCCGCTCACATAGGCCCAGATATCACTCATCTTGGTGAAGAGCACCAGCCACAGCATACCATAGATGGACTCCCTGGCCCCGAGGCATGTCAGCGCAAAGCAGAACATCCACACCGGGTATACGAATGAGAGCAGTGTCAGCCCCATGCCATCGAGCATTTCGGCGCCGGTCCTGCCGCGGTAATCCATGCGGAAAAGCTGGCCGCAGAACGCCAGCAGAATATAGAGCACCAGGAACCCGAGCGCTACCTCCGGTTCCATGTACGCCGCGGCTTTACCCATGCAGACAGCTGTGAACAGCCAGGGGTAGATGATACCGCAGATGAGGGAAAGCCAGCGGTTCGCATTTGTGCCCTTGAGCATATTGAACCACTCCCAGCTGGTCAGGTTGCAGAGCACGCAGATGAGCACGGCATAGCCGATGGGTTCATTCCAGGCTACTGCACCGCCGAGCAGAGAAAGAAGCACTACCGTGCTGAAGCCGCGTTCCAGAAATGTTTTGAGCTTAGGGGTCATATCGTCAGATGGGGGATGAGGTGGTAAGTCTGCGTTAGGTGGTGGGGAATCCTACGCGCGTATTTTATAGCACTGCATGCCAAATGTCAATTATATACGCAAAGAAGAGGCGGATTACCACATGTGTTGAGAAGCACTCACCATCGGTAGTAAGCATGCATTGGTGATTCCGTCGGCGTCTTGTCTCGGCGTAGTTCCGCAGGAACGAAGACGGAAAGCCGCTAACTTTCAATTTGTCAATTGGGAACTTCTAAAAACTCACTAAATGGGAATTTGGCGAGCCGCAGGCGAGCGGAATTCTGAGCCCCGCCTACTGGCGGGGCGGTAAGTTCAATAGTCAGCCCAGGGCGTACCTGTCTCGGCGTAGCCCGCAGGGCGAAGACGGAAGCCCTGGGGTAAAGTGAAAATAGTAACCGAACCCCGAGCGGCCTGTGAGGGCGTAGCAAGCGCAGGCGTAGCCGGAGACGCGAAGCCCCAAGCGAGTGGGTGGCAGATATGGATGCGCGTTGATATGCAAATAATCAATGCTTAACATGAACGGAACGCTCATGCGAATCTGCCACCCCGCCAGCTGGCGGGGTTCCGGTCTTATTACTACACCATACCCAGGGCTCACGCCCTGGGCTATGGAAAGTGTCGCCCTATCGGGCTCAGAATTCCTCGGGCTTTCAGCCCGACAAA
>JAFVQN010000011.1 GCA_017504805.1 Akkermansia sp.
GCATGAGAGCGGAAGCACCCAGACGGTTGGCACCGTGGTCAGAGAAGTTGGCCTCACCGAGCACGTGCAGACCGGGGATGGAGGACATCAAGTTGTAGTCCACCCACGGGCCGCCCATGGTGTAGTGGGAGGCAGGATAAATCATCATCGGCTGCTCGTGGGGGTCCACGTCGGTAATCTCCTCGTACATTTCGAAGAGGTTGCCGTACTGGCCGTCAATCCACTCCTTGCCCATGCGGTTGATGGCGTCCTTGAAGTCAAGGAACACACCGCGGCCGGTGTTGGCCACACCACGCTCGTCGTCGCAGGCCTCCTTGGCTGCGCGGGAGGAAATATCACGCGGGGCCAGGTTACCGAAGGACGGGTACTTGCGCTCCAGATAGTAGTCGCGATCCCCCTCAGCCACATCGGAGGGCTTCATCTCGCCGCGGCGAATCTTGGCGGCCACCTCGCGGCTCTTGGGCACCCAGATGCGGCCGTCGTTACGCAGAGACTCGGACATGAGGGTCAGCTTGCTCTGGTAGTCGCCCTTCACCGGGATGCAGGTCGGGTGAATCTGCGTGAAGCAGGGGTTGGCAAAGTAGGCACCCTTCTTCCAGCAGGCGCAGGCAGCGCCCACATTGCAGCCCATGGCGTTGGTGGAAAGGAAGAACACGCGACCGTAGCCACCGGTAGCGAGCAGCACGGTATCGCCGGCATAGCTCTTGATTTCGCCAGTCACCATATCACGCACCACGATACCCTTGGCGTGGCCATCAACCACCACCAGGTCCATCATTTCGGTGCGGGGGTGCATCTGGATGTGGCCCTTGCCGATTTCCTTCTCCATGGCCTGGTAGGCACCCAGGAGCAGCTGCTGGCCGGTCTGACCGCGGCTGTAGAAGGTACGCTTCAGCTGAGAACCACCGAAGGAGCGGTTGTCGAGCAGACCACCGTATTCGCGGCCGAAGGGCACGCCCTGGGCCACGCACTGGTTGATGATGTTGCAGGACACCTCGGCCAGGCGGTACACGTTGGCCTCACGGGCGCGGAAGTCGCCACCCTTCACAGTGTCGTAGAACAGACGGTACACTGAGTCGCCGTCGTTCTGGTAGTTGTGAGCAGCATTGATACCACCCTGAGCAGCGATGGAGTGAGCGCGGCGGGGGCTGTCCTGGTAGCAGAAGCAGTGCACATTGTAACCGAGCTCAGCCAGAGTGGCAGCAGCAGCGCCACCAGCCAGACCGGAACCCACCACGAGCACCGTATACTTACGGCGGTTGTTGGGGTTGATGAGCTTGGCTTCGCGCTTGTATTTGGTCCACTTCTCAGCAATGGGGCCATCCGGAATGCAGGAATCCGGCATGTAGTCGCTTACAGGAAACTTAATATCTTTCATAAGATGTTATGAATGGGAAAGGGTTACTTGAGAATGCCGCAGAGAACGGCCACCGGAATGGAGATGAAAGCGCCGCAGACCACCAGGCCGAAGAGCACGGCGATGATGTTGTAGAGCGGGCGCACCTTGCGGGTGGAAAGGCCCAGCGTCTGGAACACGGACTGCAGACCATGGCGCACGTGCATGAAGAGGCAGCAGATAGCCACGATATAGAAACCGGAGCACACAGGGCTGGTGAAAGCATCCACAATGTGCTGGTAGCAGTTGGCCGGGTCACCGTTCACCGTGAGCTGCCACAGGTGGAAGATGAGGAAGCAGAAAATCATGATACCGGTCAGCACCATGGTACGGGAGGAAAGCGTAGCCTTCAGCGTACCTTCCTTCTGGTACTGAG
This sequence comes from Akkermansia sp., assembly GCA_017504805.1. GTDB lineage: Bacteria > Verrucomicrobiota > Verrucomicrobiia > Verrucomicrobiales > Akkermansiaceae > Akkermansia. Next base: position 1,773 of record JAFVQN010000011.1, read on the forward strand.
TGCGGGCATTCACATTCTCAATCTTCAGAGCCAGAGTCAGCACCACATGGATGAGGAGGATGGCGGCAAGACCAAGACGAATAGCCCAGAGGAGCCAGGCGGGCATAGTGTGCAACCCGGTGGCGTAGGCATCAATCCAGGAGGGCACACCGTTACCGGGATCACCACCGTAGATGGTCATGTTACCGGCCAGATGCCCCACGAGGAACAGGAGGAGACACGCACCTGTAAGAGCCACAAGAATCTTGCGGCCAATAGAGGACGTGACGAACTTGCATGCTGTCGTGATAATATCGTTCATATGCGCAATAACGTCTTTGCGCCATTACTCTACCGCAAGCAGCCCCAAAAAGCAAGCCCCAATCGCCCGCAGCGGGCAAATTCTACACCGTCGCGGCCATCCACAAAGCAAAAACAGCCAGCAGCAGGGAGAACGCAGCATCAAACGCCGTGGTATAGCGCAGGTAGAAGCTGCGCACGGGGGACCACTGCAGCAGGGCGCTCCAGAGCACCCAGCCGAAAAGGCCCGCCCCCGTAAGCACCAGCACCACCGCCGCCGCATACCAGGCAAAACGCCCCCCGAACTGCTCAATGGGGCCGATAGCCAGGCCGCAGATGAACAAGGTACACTTGGGATTCAGAATATTGCACAAGAATCCCTGGCCAAACAGCACCGGTAAAGGCTCACGAACACTGGTTTCCAGCTTATCCTGCGCCACATCCACCCGCTTGCGGGGGAAAATCCTCCAGGCCAGGTACAGCAGCCACGCAGCTGCCGCATACAGCACCCACTGGCTCCAGGGCTGCGCCATCAGCCAGCCGCCAACCCAGGCCACCAGCGCCGCCTGAATCAGAAACCCTGCCGCAATACCGGAACCCACGGCACTACCAGCCCGGAACCCCTGAGCAAGCGCCGTGCGAAACACAAAGAACACATCCGGCCCCGGACTCAGCTGCGATACCATGAGCAGCCCCCAAAGCGCCACCAGACTGAACACAGCCTCCATCATAACTGCACAACCGGCAGCGGCAGCACCACATTCGTCTGCATCGGCGACTTGCGCTGCAACACCCGCTCCGAAAGCGGAGTTGCGCTCTCATACGCCGCGCGGAACATCTCCATCTTGGCGTCCACATTATCAGCGTGGTGCAGAATCAGCGCCTCAGGCACCTTAGGCAGCACAGGGGAGCCATACTCCAGCTGGCCGTGATGGGAAGCCACCAGATGCAACAGATGCAGGCGGACCTGCTCAGAGGCGGGCACCAGCCCCTTCCACTCTGCACGGCGCTCCGGCGTCATCATATCGCGCCAGAGCTTATTGATGATTTCAATCCCCATGGGGATGTGGCTGAGCAGCTCGCCGGATTCCGTATAGGGCATCTCCAGGCTGTGCTCTGCGTAATCATTTTCCACAATCTTGCCACAGTCATGCAGCAGGGCACCCGCCATGACCAGGTCGCGATTCAGACGGTCGGGATACACGCTGCAGAGAGCCGCCGCCACGCGCATCACGCTGGCAATATGCTCCACCAGCCCGCCGCGGCGCGCGTGGTGAAAGTTGCGGGCCGCTGCAGCACGGCGGAAGCGGGTTTCCTGCTGCTCCAGGAAGAGGCGGCACACCCCAGCCAGGCGAGGGTCACGTATCTCGTTCACAAAGGAATTTATACATTCCCAGTCTGCCTGCTGCCGAACCACCATCTCCGGGCTGCCCGTCAGCACCTGCTGTTCCTCCTCCGGGGTCAGCGGGCGCACATTTGCATCACCCAGCTCCATGCCATACTGGCTGAGCTGCCACTGACCACTCACCGCCACACCGGACGGCACCTCCAGTATATCAAAATCGGTGAACCAGGCAGAAGTCTCCCAGATTTTAAACGAAACCGTGCCGGCAGCATCTGCCAGCACGATTTCCAGAAAGGGCTTTCCATTCTTCGTGGTGCGGGTGGTCTTCTGAGTCACCTGCGCCAGCAAAGTACCCTGCACCGCGGCTGCTGCAGCCTCGGCATTCAACTCAGTGGTGCTACCGAACTGCATGGCCAGTACCAGGTGAGAGGGTTAAGCAGCAGGCTGCTCTGCAGGAGCCGGAGCCGCCCCGGCGGGAGCAGGTTCAGCGGCGGGTGCAGCATCCAGAGCCGGAGTGGGCAGTCCCTCAGGCCCCTCAACAGGAGCTGCGGGAGCATTGTCCGCCGGTGCCGGTGCCGGAGTCAGGTTTTCCAGATTCTCAACAGGGGCAGCCGGCGCCTCCGCAGCAGCAGGAGCCTCTACCGGAGCTTCCACCTGCTTCACATTCAGGTCAGACTTGCTGCGCTGGAAGCGCGCATTCATCAGCACGGCCAGCACAAAGCAGAGCCCCATGAAAAGTGTTCCGAACAGCACGGTACCCTTCTTGAGCACATCCGTGGTCTGGGCGCCGAATGCCTGGTCAGTCATCTGCGCACCGAAGGCAGCACCAAGCCCCTCCTGCTTCGGGCGCTGCATGAGCACCACCAGGAGCAGCAGAGCACAGACAATCAGCAGAATAGCGAAAACAATGTAAATAGCGGCGTTAAGCATGGCTGGGATTATATCTTATTAAAAAGGATTTGTAAAGGAATCAGGCAATGATTTCATTCAATTCATTACAGATGACACGCTTCGGGGTGATGGGCTTATCATCCCAGGCAAAACTCATGATGATGATGCGCTCTCCCTTTCCGATGAGGTGGGCTGCAGCACCATTCACGATAATCTGACCGGTCCCGGGGGGGCCGACCAATACGTAGGTCTCAAACCGGTTGCCACTCGTGACAGAAGCGACCAGCACTTTCTCCCCAGGCCAGAGCCCGGCGGCTTCCACCAGATCCTGCGGAATCTCAATACTGCCCTCGTACTCCACGTCGCCACGTGTAACCATGGCGCGGTGAATCTTGGATTTAAGCTGACAAACTAGCATGACTGTGAATGCGGATGACCGCCAATCAAACTACTTTTTATCCAAAAGGTCAAGCACAATCCGGGGAACCCGGTGTTTTTTATGACAAAAATCGCGCACAGACGGCACAGTGCGGCTTGCAGCCCCGGGCCGGGCAATACTGGCGCCCCCACAGCACCATCTGCAAATGCAGCTTCCCCCAGGCCGATTGAGGAAAGCACTTCTTCAGATCCGCCTCCACCGCCTCGACTGTCTTGCCGCGGGACAATCCCCAGCGCCGGGCCAGCCGGAAAATGTGCGTATCCACCGGAAAGGCAGGATGGCCGAATGCCTGATTCATCACCACGCTGGCAGTCTTGTGCCCCACCCCGGGCAGGGCTTCCAGTGCCTCGAAGGTGGAAGGCACCTGGCCGTCGTATTGCTCCACCAGTATACGGGCAGTCTCCACCAGGCGCCGGGCTTTCATCTCAGTAAGCCCGCAGGTTGCAATAAGCGGCTGCACCTGCTGCCACTCCAGAGCAGCCAGGGCCGAGGCATCCGGAGCAAGTTCAAACAAAGCCGGCGTCACCAGATTGACCCGCGCATCGGTACAGCGGGCAGAAAGCATCACCGCCACCAGCAAGGTAAACGCATCGCGATGGTGCAGCGGCACTTCCGGTTCCGGAATGCCGCGCTCCAGTTCCTCCAGCACAATACGGGCTCGTTCCGCGCGTTTCACAGCAGAAAACTCAGCGGCGGCGGTTCATATCACCCAGCGGACCCAGCACAGCCTCTCCTTCCTTGCGGGTCGTATTATTCCAGGGCTTCACCGCATCCGAGGACCCCCGGGGGCCCACCACTTCACGATTACTGGGCGGGACCGCAGGCATCGGCGGTTGACAGGAAGTCACCATCACCGCTGCAAGCGGTGCCATCAGGAGCATTATTTTCTGCATTTTCATACTCGATAACATGTTGAAGGAAAAGCCGCCTGCCCAGACCCGGGCAGGCGGCGAAGATTTTACGCAAGCCTGCGTCCGGCCGCATCAGTTACCCAGCGGCTTGACACGGAACACGCGGTCGCCCACCTCGGGACGCACACCGGGCTGGAGCTTCTCAGGCTCAAACTCGGCAATAACCGTACCACCGGAGATGGAAACAATGCGCAGCGGGGCAATCACCACATCACCGCGCTTCACCAGCAGCGGAGTAGCATCACCGGCAATCAGACCGCTATCCGGGCCCACATTGAACACCACAAACTTCCAGCGGGTGTCAGCAGCCAGCAGAGGGTACTCATCATCGTTCTTGGAGTAATCGGAGAAGAACTTGTCGTTGATGGCAGTCAGGCGGTTAAGTTCCACCTTCTCCTTGGCCAGTTTCTCCGTGGCAGCCGTGCGGGCAGCCTGCCAGTCGTTCAGGCGCTCCGTGATTTCCTCGGTGCGCTTCTCCTCGCGTTCCACCACTTCCTTGATGCTATCCATCACAGCAGAGAAATCAGCGCTGGAGTCAATAGCGAGAGCCTCAGAAGACTTCAGCTCAGCCAGAGCGGCATTGAAGGACACGCGCAGCTGCTCCACGCTTTCATTCATGGCCTGCACCTTATTACGCACACCATCAAGAGCTGCCTTGTGGTCATCCAGCTTAGTCTGAGCCTCATCACGCTTGGTCATACTGTCGCGCATCTCAACGCGGGCAGATTCAACACCTTTCACTGCAGCAGCGCGCTCGGAGGAAGAGGCGCCACGTTCGGCATCCAGATCCTGGTTGAGCTTGCGCAGACCAGTGGCACTGGCTGCATCCACCTGCTGGCCACCACCATGAGCGGCAATCAGCACATCCATAACCTTCTGCTGGTCGGCGGAGTACATGATTGCAGCACCGCCCGCCAAAAGAACCAGAATAGAAGCAAGAAGTTGAGAGATTTTCATATTGAGGGGTAAAAGTTGATGATGATTACTTAATTGTTACGAACAGACACAACGGTATCGCCGGGGCGCACGGCATCTCCCGGGCGCATGGTGCTGTACACCACATCGCAGCTGGACTTATTGCTTTCCACCACGGTAACAGACAGCTCGCACACCTTCTGGTCACCACGCATCACAGCCAGGCGGGAGCCAATCACGATACCCTTATCAATACCGCCGTCAAGAATCACGTAATCCCAGGTAGGATCAACAGCTGCAACGGAGCACTTGAGGTCCACGGGAGAGAGGCGGGCCATGCGGTCAGCATTCAGTTTCTTGGCAGCCTCAATCATAGCGATGGTGCGCTCAGTCTCAGCCCCCAGGTCGCTGGTCATCTTCTCCTCAGCTGCGGCCTGAGCCTCCAGGGCATTGTTGGATTCAACCAGTTCAGCAATGCGGTGTCCCACTTCCTTCACCACTTCCTCCTCGGCGGCATCCTCAATACCGGCAGCAGCTGCGGCGTCCTTGGTGAAAGCCTTAAACTGATCCTGGTAGCGCTTGAAGTCAGCCTTGGCAGCCTCGAGGTCGGCATTAGCCTTCGTTATCTCCTGATCGTACGGAGCGTCCTCTGCCTCAATGGCGGCGCGCTCATCGTTGTACTTCTCCGTCTGCTGCTTGAAGAAAGCCGTACGCAGCTCAGCATAGCGCTTGGTTGCCTTATCCTTGTCAACGTCTACAGCCTTCTTGCGGGCCATATCAAACTGAGACTGGAACGCAGCCACCTCGCCTTCCGGGCCGGTGAGAGCTTCGTTGTTCTTATAAAAAAGGAAACATGCCCCCAGGAAGAGCACGACGGCGGCGATGATGATGTATTTCCACATGGTGTAAGTAAAAAATTGCAGCTGTTCGCTAATATATCTATACCAGAACGCCGCCAAATGCAATCAAAAAACATCCCCCGACTGCAATTTTTTTAACTTTCCAGCAATCAGGCAATCAAAAAGCCGCCTTCCGGGCTTCCGAAAGGCGGCTTGGTTGACATTTAGCGGGGGTTTATTCCTGCTCAGCAGCCTCCCTGGCCTTGCGGTCACGTGCAGCTGCGCGCATAGACATCTTCACACGGCCCTTGTCGTCAATACCGATGCACTTGGCAGTCACGATATCGCCGACCTTCACCACATCCTCCGTCTTCTGCGTGCGGCCTTCAGCCAGCTCTGAGATGTGAATCAGACCATCCTTGCCGGGCAGAACTTCCATGAAGGCACCAAACTCCTTCGTGGACACAATCTTACCCTCGTAGGTCTCACCCACCTCAATCTCCTTGAACATGCGGTCAATGAGGTACAGAGCGCGCTCCACACCCTCCTGACGGCTGCCATAGATGCGGACCGTGCCGTCCTCTTCGATATTGATATCGGTGCCGGTCTCAGCCTGCAGAGCCTTGATGTTCTTGCCGCCGGGGCCAATCAGCTCGCCGATGCGGTCCTGCGGAATGCTGGTGGACTCAATACGCGGGGCATTCGGGCTCATAGCCTGCGGGCCGGGGATGCAGGCATTCATGGTATCGAGCACATCCAGGCGTCCCTTGCGGGCGAGGTGAATGGCATCTTCCAGAATGTACAGCGGAATACCAGGCAGCTTGAGGTCCAGCTGGTAACCTGTCACACCCACAGAAGAACCGCAGAGTTTGAAGTCCATATCACCGTAGAAGTCCTCGGAACCGATGATGTCGAGCAGAGTCTTGTAGCGCTTAGGCTCGCGGTCACCCTCGTTCTCAAACTCAGTCACCAGACCCACGGAGATACCGGAAACCGGGCGTTTCAGCGGCACACCGGCAGCCAGCAGCGACATGGTACCGGCGCACACGGAAGCCATGGAAGTGGAACCGTTGGACTCCATAATCTCGGAGGACACGCGGATAGCGTAGGGGAACTCATTCTCGTCCGGAATCACCGGGGCGATGGAACGCTCAGCCAGGGCGCCGTGGCCGATTTCGCGGCGGTTCTGCCCACCGAAGCGTCCGGTCTCACCCACGGAGAACGGGGGGAAGTTGTAGTGCAGGATGAAGCGTTTCTCATCCACAGAACCGGTGTAGTTATCCAGGTACTGCTTTTCTTCGACCGGAGCCAGCGTGGCCAGGCACACAGACTTGGTCTCACCGCGGGCAAAGAGGGCGGAGCCATGCACCACCGGGGGCAGCACATTCACCTCTGCCTGCAGCGGGCGGAGCTGCTTGATAGCGCGACCGTCGGCGCGCTTGTCCTGCTCCATGATGGAGATACGGAAAGCCTTCTTCTGAATATACTCGAACACCTGCTCCACGTCGAAGTCAGTAGCCTCGGGGTAAGCAGCCTTGATAGCGGCTTCCACCTCATCGCGCAGGGCGCCGGTCTGCTTCTGGCGCTGAATCTTGTTGGGGGCGTAGATAGCCTCCTCAATGCGGTCGCCAGCCACCTGGTAGCCGATTTCCAGCAGCTCAGGCTTCGCCACGGTCAGCTCATACTCGCGCTTAGGCTTGCCGCAGATGCCGCGCAGCTCTTCCTGAGCAGCGCAGATCTTAGCCACATTCTCCTGGGCAAAGTGCAGAGCAGCAATGAAGTCTTCCTCCGGGAGCTCCTTGGCGGAACCTTCAATCATAATCACCTGGTCCTTGGACCCGGCATACACCAGGTCAAGGTCAGACTCCTGGCGCTGGGAGTTGGTGGGGTTAATCACGAACTCGCCATCGATTCGGCCCACGCGCACAGCACCCACAGGCTCAGCAAAGGGAAGGTCGGAAATCACACAGGCTGCAGAAGCACCATTGATACTCAGGATATCCGGTTCATTCTCACCGTCGGCAGCCATCAGCAGGGAAATCACCTGCGTATCATAGAAATAGCCCTTGGGGAACATGGGACGCAGCGGGCGGTCCGTCATGCGGCAGGTCAGAATTTCCTTCTCCGTGGGGCGGCCTTCGCGCTTGAAGTAACCGCCGGGGAACATACCCGCAGCAGCAGCCTTCTCCTTGTACTCCACCGAAAGGGGGAAGAAGGTCTGGCCTTCCTTGATCTTGGTAGCGCTCACCACGGTAACCAGCACCACGGTATCACCACAACGGACGGTAACAGCACCATCTGCCAGCAGGGCAAGCTTGCCCGTCTCAATGGTGATGGGGTTTGTGCCTACGGCACAAGTAACGGAATGTATACTCATTTTTATTTTCTTTCTCTTCTGAATGCCGGTTCCATCTGCACCGCCGGAGGCCGGTACCGGCCGCTGCCTCCATTGGTTCCGTGGAGCAGAATCACGTGCTTCCTGCCCCACATGCCCCGTCACACCTGATAAACAAGCACAACGAGCCGCGGCCATTTTACACACCCGCCCCCCACAGCGCAAGCAAATAATTCACGCCAAAGCGTTTTAGCTTCACAGCAACCCGATTTTCAGATACAATACCCACAGCCATGAACAGTCGGGATGATTCCAACTCCGGAAAACTGCAGGAATGGGCAGCAGAAGACAGGCCGCGTGAAAAGCTGATTCTCAAGGGCCGCTCTGCCCTGAGCGATGAAGAACTCATTGCCATCTTTCTGCGCACCGGCCTGCAGGGGTGTAACGTGCTGGAGCTGGCCGGCAAATTAAAACGCGCAGCCGGCTCACTCACCGCCCTGGGGCGCATGGAAGCCCGCGAAATCTCACGCTGCTGCAAGGGAATCGGCACAGCCAAAGCAGCCACTCTGGCCGCTGTCTTCGAACTCGGGCACCGCGCGGTAAAGGAAGAAGTCGTGCGGCTCGACATGCGGACCCCCGAAAATGTGTACCGCTACCTGGCCGGGGAACTCCGCTACGAGCAGCAGGAGCATTTCATTGTCCTGCTGCTGGATACGCACCGCCACCTCATCAAGCGCTGCACCATATCCAAAGGCACCATCAACCGCACCATCGTGCATCCGCGGGATATCTTCCGCGATGCCATCCTCTGCAACGCCAGCTCCATCATCCTCGCCCACAACCACCCCAGCGGCGATTCCACCCCCAGCAAACTGGACCGCGAACTGACCCGCAACCTCGTGACCGCCGGCGAATCGCTGCATATTCCCATCATTGACCACATCATCATCGGCACCATCACCAGCGACGGCAGCCCCACCTACTACAGTTTCCGCGAACACGGCCTCATGCCCTCATGAAAGATTACCACACCCACCACCCTGGCCCGCACGGCGGCTACCTCTGCGCTGTCACCCGCAGCGACTGGGAACGCATCGCTTCCGCTGAAGGCATGATCCCCTGTTTCGGCGTCCACCCCTGGCACGCGCATGAAACCGACCCGGCCGGACTCGCCTTTGAGCTGGATGACTGGCTCACCCGCCACCCGCAGGCAGGCGTGGGCGAAACCGGGCTGGATGCCTCCCCCCGCCACGCCGCCACACTGGAAGCCCAGCGGCTCCTGCTGCACATCCACCTGGGAGCCGCCTTCCGGCACGACCGCCTTGTGCAATTGCACGGTGTACAGGCCTGGAGCGAACTGCTGGAGATACTGCGCGAACGCCACCGCTGCGGCACCCTGCCCCGCGTGCTGCTGCACGCCTGGAACGGCTCACACGAAATGGCACGCGAGTTCCTGCAGCTGGGCGCTTTCTTCAGCGTGGGGCTGCGCGAACTCTCCCACTCCAGGGCAGCTGAGCGCTACGCCCGCATCCCCGAGGGGTGTCTCTTCCCGGAGACCGATGACCACCCGGAAAACTGGGCACGCACCGTGGCCCTGCTCGGGCTCATCCGCGGCGGTCTCAGCTGAGCCGCTTACTTCTCATCCGACGACTCGGCCACAATATAATGCGGGCGGCGCTTGATTTCCAGGTACATCTTGGAAATATACTGGCCGATGATACCCACGCAGAAAAGCTGCAGACCGCTGAGCAGCACGATGATACAGACCATGGAGGTCCAGCCGTCCACCGAGCTGTGCCACATCATCTGACGCACCGAGAGAGACACAATAATCACCAGTGCCACCAGCATGCAGATCATCCCCAGCAGCGAGGCCAGCGCCAGCGGCATCGTGGTGAATGCCACAATCCCCTCCAGCGAATACTTGAAAAGCTTCCAGAACGACCACTTGGTTTCCCCTGCCACGCGCTCCACATTCTGGTATTCAAACCACTTGGTGCGAAAACCAATCCACTCGTACAGGCCCTTCGAGAAGCGGTTATACTCCGGCATAGCCAGCAGCGCATCTACCGCCTTGCGGGAAAGCAGCTTGTAATCGCGCGCGCCATCCACCAGCTGAGTGTGGGAAATCATGTTGATGAAGCGGTAGAACATGCGTGCGAAGAACGAACGGATAGGCGGCTCACCCTTGCGGGTGGTGCGGCGGCTGCCGGCGCAGTCGTACCCCTCCTCCCTCACCGCTTTCAGCATATCGGGCAGCAGCGCAGGCGGGTCCTGCAGGTCTGCATCCATCACCGCCACATAATCACCCCGCGAAGCCGCAAAACCGGCCAGCATCGCACTTTCCTTACCGAAATTGCGGGAGAAGGACAGGTAGCGAACCATCTCATACTCCCCTGCCAGCTCGCGGATAACACGCAGCGTCTCATCCGAGCTGCCGTCGTCCACGAGAATCACCTCTGTCTCCACATCCCCCAGACCACTTGTCACGCGGCTGAGTTCCAGCATGAACGGGCGGAGCGCTTCCTGTTCGTTATAACACGGCACCACTAATGAGAGCTTGGGCATGGCGCGATTATAACATAGCAACTATTACACACAAGAAAAAAACACCCGCTTTCCACACTTTGGAGAGCGGGTGTCTTTTTATTGTTAATTTACTTATCGCAAATCAATCATATCCTTGACAATATGCAGCGATTCGCGGAGTACCGGGTCCAGATTGGAGGGATACTCGGGCGTTTCCGTCAGTTCTTCCTCCGGGTCCTTGTTCTCGTCCATGTACTCACTGTCGTCATCCTTGGAAGCCAGCGGGAGCTTCGCAGCCTTGACATCCGAGAGCTTGAGGCGGTATATGGTCAGCCGCTTCTCATCCTCGGCAGCCATCTGCTCGTAGCGCACCTTACGTTCAGCATCAATACTCTTCTTACGCTCCAGCAGCAGCACATTCTCAGCATGGCGCTCCGCCTTGTTCAGCGATACGGAGTTTTTCTCCTGGCGCTCCTTGGCGCGGGCAATATCCTCCAGCGTGTACTGCATATCCTTATCCAGCTTCACGCGGGCATTGCTGCGGGCCAGCAGCTCCGGCAGAATCCGGGCAATTCGGCGACTCTTCACATAACCACCGGCGCGGGGTATCTCATCATACGGCATGGCGTAATCCTGCTCCCCCTCACCGAGACGCAGCCCGGCAGTCACCGTCGGCAGCACGATATCGCTTGCCACACCCCGCAACTGAGTAGAGGCACCACCCACGCGGTAGAACTTCTGAGTGGTCACCTTAATCATGCCGCACCCCTCGCGGGATGAGAAGTAAGGCATGTAATCAGCCAACCCTCGGGGCACCTGCACCGTTCCCTTGCCGAAACTGGCTTCATCGCCCACAATCACAGCGCGCCCGTAGTCTGCCATGGCGCCGGCAAAGATTTCCGAAGCCGAGGCACTCAGCTTGTTAATCATCACCACCAGCTCACCATTGAACAGCGGATAGCCGCTCACCGTAAGGCGCTCCACGTGACCACGGGAATCCTTCACCTGCACCACGGGACCGGCACCGGTAAAGAAGCCCACCATCTTGCGCACCTCATCCAGCGAACCACCACCATTGAATCGCAGGTCCAGCACGATACCCTCCACCTTCTCCTGAATCATGCGGCGCAGAATCTTCTTCACATCCGCTGCGCAGTGCACATCTCCGCTATCCAGGTCGATATAGAACGAAGGCAGGGTAAGCACGCCCAGGCGATAGGTGCGGTTCTTCTCCTTCAGGTCGATGATGCGGCCGCTGGCCAGCTCCTCGGACATAGGAATCTCATCGCGCACAATCGTCACGACCTTTTCCTCGCCGCTGCTGGCACTCATCACGCGCAGCTTCACAGGTACCCCCTGCTGACCGCGGATGAGGTCCACCACCTTGTCGATACTCAGGAACATGATATCCGTCCAGTTATCATCACCCTTGTGGTCAACCGCCACAATGCGGTCCCCCAGCTGGAGCTGCCCACACTTGGCAGCCGGGCCACCTTTCACAATACCTTCAATCGTGGTGGAGCCGTCATCATCCGACTGGAGCTTGGCACCAATACCCACAATGGAGGCCTTGATCATATCCTTGAAGCGTTGCTCCTCTCGGGCGCCCATGTAGTCGCTATGCGGGTCATACACATGCGCCACCGCATTGAGCAGGTAGGAAACCATATCCTCGCGGTCAGCCTCCTGAATCTCGTTGCGCATGCGCTTGATTCGCGCCAGCATCTTATCCGTCACAGACATTTCCCTGGCCACCGGTGATGGCTTGCCCTTAGCCTGAGCCAGCACCTCCAGATTCTCGCGACGCAGCACCTCCGTCAGCAGCATATCCTCCACCTGATCGCGCCAGACCTGATCCAGTTCAGCAGCATTTCTGGCGCGCGGCAGCTTGCGGCGGGTGCGCGGCACGTCGCGATCCGAGGTAAACTCCGGCATCTTTGCGGCATACTGGTGCAGCAACTGCTCCGCCTGAGCAATACGCGGCAGCGCACGCTCACTGAAATATGCATACAGCTCCTCAGCCAGACGCGTTGTCTGGTTGGCCAGCAGATAGTCACCAAAACTGGAAGCATAACGATTCCGCAAATACTCCACATCCTCCTGCGTCAGGAACAGATGCTGCATATCCAGCGTCTGCACATAACACTCCAGGAACTGCTGGTACATCTCCTGTGTGAACCGGGCCCGGGAGAAATGCCCGTTCTGCAGCACCAGCGAAAATTGCTTGCCTATGATATCATAATCCGGCTCTGCCTGGCTCACCGATGTGCATGAAACCAATGCTGCCGCTGCAGCCACCGCCAACGCACGCACACGCGCGCTCCAACTATGTAAACTCATCTTCATATCTCACTTCCGCCCTGACTGTCCCAACTCGCTGTGAGCCGGGCAATCTGGCTTTCATGTAGTATACCTTCCTCGCCCCCGGCTTCTGTCACCATTTCTTCATTATGACAGAAACCGGAAGCACACAGCAGGACAGAGAGAAACAGCCCCCCCTGCCCCTGCCGCCATCCACTCAGGCTTTCTTGCGACGGGGGCGGGTAGCCTTCACCAGCTTGCAGCCCATGTTAGCAGCCTGTTCGCGAACCCCGTTCTCCAGAGCAGCAATGCGAGCCTTGGCCGTCTTCAGAGAAGCCTCCAGGCGCGTTGCGCGGGTCTTGGCCGTGCGCGCCTCGATACGGGCTGCGCGCAGCTCACCCTTCACATCGTCTGCCGTTGTCTCCACCTTGCGGCGGCCGGGCTTGCTATCAGCAAAACGAGCCAGTATGGCATCCTCAGCCTGTTTTTTCCACAGCGAAACAAGTGTTGCGGCAATACCTTTTTCCTTGGCTACTTTCTGAATGGTAGTCTTGCGGGTCAGGACAGAAAGAATAATCTCAGCCTTCTCCTCAGGAGCGTATGGTGTACGAGTTCTAGTTTTTTCAGACATAGTAAAATTTAATGATGTGCTTCATTTCATACTACTTTATCTGACCTAAATCAAGCATATATTTAGTATTATCGAAAATAATGACACAGGAACAGCACACATGAGTTCCAATCATCTGCATTTCTCATATATGATTATAGTATCATAAATAAATACACAATACAAAAGAAAAACCTCCTTGCGATTACTCACAAGGAGGCGTTATACGCACGAATGGACTCGAACCATCACGATGTTACTCACTAGAACCTGAAACTAGCGCGTCTACCAATTCCGCCACGTGCGCATTCATTGGTGCGGGGGCAGTTTACCACAGGTTTTCCGCATTTGCAAGCCAATTTTGCAAAAAAATGTAAAAAAATTACAAAAAGGAGCAAAAATCGCAAGGAAAGCCGCTTGCCTGGGGAGATACGGCGTGGTATAATAGAGCACAGATGGAGCCAGACAGTACAGCCGTGCCTCCCGCTCCCCGCAGCATGCGCGGGACCTGCCGCCGCAACTCGAAGCGACCGGAAGGCACTCAGCCCACGGTACCCGACCACGAGATACTCCGCAAAATCGGCACGGGTGCCTATGGGGAGGTGTGGCTGGCGCGCTCGGTGACGGGAGCCTACCGCGCAGTCAAAGTCGTGTGGCGCGAGGATTTTGCTGACGAGCAGGTATTCATCCGCGAATTTGACGGTGTGCTGAGCTACGAACCCATTGCACGGGGCATACCGGGGCTGGTGCATATTCTGCACATCGGGCAGCACGGCGGGGAATTCCCCTATTATTTCTACGTGATGGAACTGGCGGACGACGCCTACACCGGCACCCACACCGACCCTGGGGCCTACGTTCCCCGCACCCTGTACAGCGACATGCAGCAATACGGCAACCGGCCGATGCCGCTGGACTACGTGCTGGAAGTGGGATGCCAGCTGGCGCGGGCACTGGCGGGGCTGCACGCCCAGGAACTCACGCACCGGGATGTCAAGCCCACCAACGTAGTCTTCATCAACGGGCGCGTCAAGCTGGCGGATGCGGGGCTGGTGGCGCACAGCAACCAGCGCAGCTTCGTGGGCACGGAAGGGTATATTCCTCCGGACGGTCCCGGCACACCGCGGGCAGACGTCTACGCCCTGGCCAAGGTTCTCTATGAAATGTCCACCGGCATGGACCGGCTCCATTTCCCCACCCTGCCGGCAGAATTACCGGAAGGCGCCACCCACCGCCGCTGGATTCAGTTCAACAACATCATCTGCGCTGCCGCGGATCCCCAGGTACACAGCAACACCATCATCAGCGCCAAAACGCTGGCCGAAAAGCTGGAAACACTGCGGGACGACGCCACACTGCGCCGCCGGCGCCGGCATTCATGGCACCGGGCGGGGCAACTGGCAGGAGGTGCCGGACTGGCGCTGGGCCTGCTGGCAGGGCTGTGCGCCTGGCTGCTGCCGGAAGATATGCCGGAACGCCTGAGCCGCGCAAAAGACAGCCTGATGAGCGCCCCGCCCCCGGCGCAACCACCACCTGCGCCGGCTCCGGAAACCGAAAGCACCCCGGAGCCTCCGCCACCAGCCCAGCCCGTGCATGGCCAGTACTTCGTGGGAAGCGTCCCCTCAGGCGCATCTGTCTACACGGAGGACGGTGTCTATCTGGATGAAACGCCGTACGGCCCCATCACCGCAGCAGCCGGCAAGCGGGTGGCGTTCATCCTGCGCAAGGAAGGCTACGCCGACACGCACGAGAGCGGCATCGTTCCCCCGGGAGATCTGCTGTCACTAGGCGGCGAGCTTCTGCCCTACCGTCCGCCGCGCACCGGCGAACCATGGACCGATGCGCAGGGCACGCACTACAACCCGGCAGGCGGGGTTCACGAAGCCGCCACCCCGGTCACCCCTGACCAGTTCCGCGAGTTTCTGGCCGCCGAGCCTGCCCAGGCAGCTCGCTTCACCAGTCTGGAAGCCGGCGGGCTCCTGCTCACCTCTCAGGAAAGCATCAGCGCCTTCACCCTCTGGCTCACCCGCCAATGCGAGAAAGCAGGCACCATCGGCCGCGACCACTCACTCATCGCCCGGCCGGAATCCGGCACCGAAGCCGGGCCGGACCTCTGCGGCTACCGGCTCTACACCACACTGGTGCAGAAAACCCCCGTGAGCATCTACACCAACCCCGCCGGCGCCAGTGTCATGCTCAACGGCCTGCCGCTCGGCATCACCCCGATGCAGTCGGTGCGCATTCCACTGGCACCGTATTACCTGGAAATCCGCCTGCCGGGGTATTCCACCGTGCGGCGCAGCGGGCTCTCGCCGCAGGATCTGGTGCTCAACCTGCGCCTGCAGCCGAACCATTCAGTAAACTTCGGGGCGGAGTGGATTAATGGGCTGGGCATCAAAATGCAGCCACTGCAGCCCAACCTGCTGGTCTGCGCCACCGAAGTGCGCGTATCAGACTACCAGAAATTCTGCGAAGGCACCGGCAGACCGGCTCCGGAGGCACCGGGATTCCTGCAGAACGAACACCACCCGGTAGTAAATGTCTCCCGAGAGGATGCCGAGGCCTTTGCCGCCTGGCTCACCACCGAGGAGCGCAACAACGGACTCATTGAAGAAACCGATACCTACCGCCTGCCCACTGATGAGGAATGGAGCCAGATGGTCGGCTGCAAGGATAACAACGGCTCCAGCCCGTACGAGCGCCAGCGCCTGCGAGCCACCACCGCGGTGGAATACCCCTGGGGCCGCAAATGGCCGCCTGCCCGCGGCACCGGCAACTTTGCAGACAGCAGCGCGGTGCCCCACCTGCGGGCAGACCACATCATCCCGAACTACCACGATGACTTCGCCCACACGGCACCGGTCGGCTCCTTCAGCCCGAATGCACTCGGCCTGCATGACCTGGGCGGCAATGTGCAGGAATGGGTCAGCGGCGAATACGGCGGCCCGGAGAATTTCAACTTCAGGCGTTACGGCGTCACCCGCGGCGGTGACTACAGCTCCTTCCGCCCCGGGCAGCTATGCTCGCACAGCCGCACCCCGCATCCGGCCGACACCCGCCGGGCCACCGTCGGGTTCCGGCTGGTGCTGGAGCGCCAGCTGGCCCGGCCCTGATGTGCACTTCAGCGCACCACGCTTCCCGGCTCTGTCCAGGTACCTTCCGGCAGCACGCGACCGGGGAGAATCACGCATTTGCAACCGATGCGTGAGTGACTGCCGACCACGCAGCCGAGTTTATTGCATCCGGTGAGGCACAACTCGCCCCGCCAGGGCATACGGATTTCCCCGGCATCGTGCCGGAAATTGGAGAAAATGCAACCGCCGCCCACATTTACATCATCCCGGATGATGGAATCGCCCACATAACTCAGGTGGGAAACAAACACATTGCTGCCCAGCAGACTGCTCTTGATTTCCACCGCGTTTCCGATGACGCAGCCATCGCCGATGCTGGTTTCACCCCGCAGGTAAGCATTCGGGCCGATACGGCAGCCTTTGCCGATGCGCACATGCCCATCAATCACCGTGCCAGGCAGCACCACGGAGCCTTCACCCAGCTCCAGCACCCCGAGCACATGGGCGGCCGGGCTCAGTTCGCCGCGCACAGCAGGCTGCAGCCTGCGCAGTTCCTCGCGGGCCTGTTCCAGTTCTTTCCAGGGTTCCATCATCTCGCAATCTTACTCAGCAGCACCTATTCCCAGCCGTTCGCACGCCTCCAGCAGCACCTCGTGCGTCGACTTCCCAGCCCCGGGGGCAGGCTCCACCACCATCGGCTCCGGGTACACGTGTGCAAACCGGTCGCCAGCCGCATCACGCTCAGTGCCGGGGTAATGCAGATTCACATCTGCCTGCGGACAGAAGTGCCAGGGCCCGCCCGTCCACGCCGCCACATCGCGCACATTGCGGTACGGGTCGCAATACGCATTCACCCAGAAATCCACCCCCTCTGCACGCTCGCGGGGCTTCGAGCGTTTCCGCCGGCTCACCGGGTCAATCGTGGCCACCAGCACTTTACCATCGTGCGGCGTAGCCTTCATGTGGCGCAGAGCATCCATGATAGCCGAGCCGCCATAGCTGTGTCCCACCAGCACCACATCAGCCCGGGGATTCAGGGTCAGGAAGGCGTGCAGATCGCGCTGCAACTTCCAGGTGCTGTGAAACGCGAGGTTACCGGTGCCGCTGTCCCAGGCGTAAAAAGCGCGCAGCTGGCGGCCCTTGCAGGGCAGAGGCGGCAATTTTTCATACACCTGGCGAAAATGCAGCAGAACCTGCTCCGTAAAACCGCCCACAAAGATGAACGCCACATCCGCCTTTTCCGCCGGCAGCGGACACTGCAGGCGGCGCCCCAGAAACGACGTACTGGGTGTGGGCTCGATACCCTCCGCCACGCGGGGCTGGGTGCATGAAACCAGGGCCAGCACACCGGCGCCGGTCAGCAGGAGCAGTTTCCGCAGCGGCATCGTCACATCAACCCTTTAAAAACGTTCTTGAGATACGGCTTCAGGATGCAGTACAGCTCGCGCTCCTGAGCCTCCGTCAGCACGAGGTCGTGCATCGCCACGCGGTCATCCAGCACGGTGGCTGCCAGGCAGTGAGCATTCGAGGCATACAGGTAAAAGCGGTTCTGCACCAGCGGGGCGTGGGCATCATCCGTCTGGTACAGCAATTCCGGCACGTGGCGGCTCTCGCCCGTCTGGAGGATGCTGCGTACCCTGGCGTGATCCTCCGGTTTCAGCTTCCAGATTTCCCTTCCATCCACATGCAGCCAGGCCGGCTGAAACGGCGTGACCGCCATTCCCGGTGCAGACAGCATCTCGTTCACCGCATCGCGGCTCACAGAATAACTCTGGCTCACGCACGAGCTCAGCATCCCACCTGCCACCAGGGCAGCCATCAGCATTTGTTTCATCATTTTCGTGCTTTCCATCTGATTTTCTTACGATTCGGCTCGGGCTATATCGTCTGCCATCTGCCGGGTGGCCGCTGTGAGCAGAGCCACCACTTCATCAAATCCTTCCGTACCTCCGTAGTATGGGTCCGGCACCTCGCGCAGCGGGCAATCATCCGGGAACCACGCGCTCATGGGCACCACCTTGGCCATTTCCTCCGGCGAGTCAGCCTTGGCAATCACATCCTCGTAATTGGAGTCGTCCTGCGGCACAATCAGGTCAAAATCCACAAAATCGCGGCGGCAGAACTGGCGGCCGCGGTGGCCGTTGTACTCAAAGCCGGCGCGGGCCAGAGCCGCCAGCATGCGGGCATCTGGCTTGCTGCCCACGTGGTAATTGGCCGTTCCGCAGGAATCTGACTCCACGTGGTCGGCCAGGCCGGCCGCCGCCACCGCAGCGTTGAACGTATGCTCCGCTGCCACAGAGCGGCAGATATTGCCCAGGCACACAAAGAGCACGCGAAAAATCTGCGGTGCAGATTCCGGTTGACCATCATCGCCGATTCTGGTATGTACATCCATGTCACTGAGCATCCTACCACACCATGTTGAACATTGCACGCCTGAAATCAGCCCCCGAGATATTTTACTCCCTGCAGGGAGAGGGAACCCGCAGCGGCACCCCGGCCGTCTTCCTGCGACTAGCCGGGTGCAACCTGGCATGTAAGTGGTGTGATACCAAGCACTCATGGGGAAACGGCATCCTCTGCTCCACGAAAGATGTTGCAGCCCACATTCTGGACTACCAGTGCGACTCCCTTGTCATAACAGGTGGCGAGCCCCTGCTGCAGCAGGCGGCCCTCACCCGCCTGCTCCGCCTCCTGCCCGATTCAATGCACGTCGAAATCGAGACCAACGGCACCATAGCCCCCACCCCGGCGCTCGAGCAGCGTGTCAACCAGTGGAATATCTCCCCCAAACTCCCGCATGCCGGCAACCCGCACGAAAAAACGCACCAGCCCGGGGTGCTGGCGCATTTTGCCACCCTGCCCCATGCCTGGTTCAAATTCGTCGTGCAGAGCGAGGCGGACTGGCCAGCCATTGCCGCGCTGGGGCTGCCGCCGCAGCGCATCATCCTCATGCCCTGCGCCACTACCCGCGCCGCTCTGGAAGCGGCCCGCCCCGCCGTGGTCGACATGTGCCTGCGCCACCGCGTGCGCCTCGGCGACCGCCTGCACCTCACCCTCTGGGATGATAAAAAAGGCGTCTGATTCGCAAAAAGTGAGGGAAGCCAACAGTTAGCGCTAACAACTTGCGCACCTGCTCCAGCTGTGCTAAACAGGAAGAGCCATGAAGAAAACACCCCTCTACCTGCTCAGCCTGTGCTGCACCGCCACAGCTGCCCCCTACTACCTGCCCACGCCTCCGGGCGGCGGGCTCACCCCCTACGACTGGCAACCCACCCACCGGCTCGAAGGCCTCTACGCCGCAGGAGCCGGCCACACTCCCGATACCGGCGGTTTCCGCCTCGGCATGCACCTCTATAACAATGGCGAATCCAGCATCCGCCACGAATTCGGCATCAGCGCCGCCCCGCAGTGGGGCAACGGCCACCGCCGCCGGTACGAGCACCGCAGCAGCCAGAGGCTTTTCCACATGCCGGCCACGCTCGGGTACACCCTCAACATCAAGCTCGCCGGCGATTTATTCCTCA
This sequence comes from Akkermansia sp., assembly GCA_017504805.1. Taxonomy (GTDB): domain Bacteria; phylum Verrucomicrobiota; class Verrucomicrobiia; order Verrucomicrobiales; family Akkermansiaceae; genus Akkermansia. The sequence goes on from JAFVQN010000011.1 coordinate 21,768, forward strand.
CCCTGGGCGGCAGAGGCGGCTGGGCCTGGGGACACTACAAGGAACGCTCCCGCGTGTACCACGAATCCGGCAGCTACAACGGTTTCACCTTCTCTGCCGGTGCTGGGCTCAAAATCCAGTGCAGCGAGCGACTGTATGCCCAGGCGGGTTACGAATTCGGCCGCACCTACACCAACACCCGCCACGATGATATCTGGAGCCAGCATATCATCACCACCGGTATCGGCTGGCGCTTCTGAACCCAGGCCCATGCCTCAGGCGGTTCCGTAATCGCGCTTGCCGAAAATCGCAGAACCCACGCGCACAATCGTGGCGCCCTCCTCCACAGCCACAGCATAATCATGGCTCATGCCCATGGAAAGCTCCGGCAGCGGCAAGGAGCCGCGGCGGCGCAGTGTCTCTGCCAGCGCACACAGCGTGCGGAACGCCGGGCGGGCGTCCTCCGGGTCCGCGGTGGGCGCGGGAATGCACATCAACCCGCAGATTTCCAGATGCGGCAGCGCCACCAGCTGCGGCCAGAGTTCCTGCACCTCCGCCGGGGTGAAGCCGTGCTTGCTCTCCTCGCCGTCCACATTCACCTCCAGCAGGATGCGTCCGGTGCGCCCCAGTTCGCCCGCTATGCGGGACACCGCCTCAGCCAGCCGCAGCGAATCCACCGCCTGCAGCAGCCCGAAGCCCTGCTCCAGCGCCTTGCGCACCTTATTGCGCTGCAACGGACCGATGAGGTGCCACTCACAATCCGCCGGCATCTCCGGCATCTTGCTCATAGCCTCCTGCAGCCGGTTCTCACCGAACAGGCGCTGACCATCTGCATACGCCTGCATGATATCCTCCACCGGAAAAGTCTTGCTCACCGCCAGCAGTTTCACACTGCCCGCCGGACGCCCCGCCCGCTGCTCAGCAGCGGCTATATTGGCCTTAATCTCCTGCAACTGGTCCTGAATATACATAGCGATTCCTCCCTTATGCCCTGCATCATACCACGCCACCCGCCATTTGGCAAGAACGCAAAGAAGAACCAGCACTGCGAACCCACGTTCCCGTAGCTTGATACATTGGAATTTGTGGAGGAAACTCTGTCGGAGCACGGGACTTCAGACCCGAAATCACGGGGCTCATCACCGGGACTGAAGTCCCGTGCACACGTGTCCCAAAGATTATGGAAAAATAGCCCTGAACGACATAAAGGCATGGTGTTCTGTGTGAAAATTCGTAGTGGGGTATCACCCGCCTCACCATCGGCAGTAAGCACTCATTTGAGATTCCGTCGGCGTAAGCCGCTAACTTTCAATTCGTCAATCGTAAATTGTCAATCGTAAATCCACGTGTCCCAAATCTTTGGGACACGTGTGAGTCCCGTGTTCCGACATCATTTTATCGTGCGCAGACATTCGAAGCGGCACCCCGTTTCCGGGATGCCGCCTCTTACTCTAACCTCGATAGCTTCCTATGCTATCAGAATGTATACGAAGCGCCCACGTTGGCACGATGCTCTCTGGAGTCCTCCATGGCATTGTAGCTATAGTTGGCGCTGGCGCTCCAGCGGTCGCTGATGCGGTAGGTGGCACCGGCCTCAATGCCCATGCCCTGGCGGCCGGGGTTCTCACCGCTGCCGCGCAGGCCATCCATCTCGATAACCGGGTTGCTGCGCACCATATCGTTGATATAGCGGAGCTCGCCATTCAGCACCAGCTTCTCGCAGCCCGGGCGGGCAATGGCGATTGTGCAGCCCTTGGCATCAGAAACCACCTCACTGGCCGGGGTACCCCAGGCCACGTAGCGGACGCCGACACCCACTTCACCGCGCAGGTTCTGGATGGAGCCGCTCTTCACGCCACGGGACGTATCAGACTCGGTGGCAAAGTATTCCAGCCCGCCAAAAGCGTTCATGCTCAGGCGGCCGGTCAGCTTCTTATTCCAGTTCAGGCGGGTATTGAGCTGCAGGCTGTCCTGCTCCCACTTCAGATTCTGCCACTCTGAATCAGTACGGCCGTATGCGGCCACCCAATCCAGGCTCAGGCTGCTGGTGCTGCCCAGCTTCTTCAGGCCGTGCTCGCCGTACAGCGCCACATACTCGCCCTCCTGGTCAGCATCAGTCAGACCGCTGGGGGATACCTCACCCTCCGTGTAACCGAAGGCAATACCCACCGTGCTGTCGGCACCAATCCTGGTATCCACACCCACGGCGGCGCCCTTCACGTCGATATCGGAACCGTCCAGGTCATTGTAAGCTCCCAGGGCAGATACCCACACCGTGCCGCGGCCGTCGGCAATGCAACCCGTGTTCGAGCGCTGACCACGCACTGTGTTCACGAATGCGCGGCTCGCCGTGGCAATGCCCCAGTTGGTCTGGGCGGCTGCATCAGCCTGGCGCTGGTCGAAAATGCCCGTCAGCAGAACTTCCGTGCCATCGCACACATAAACGCCATAGCCATAGCTCAGGGTCACATACCCCGTATCTGCATCTGCGCCGGTGCTGTCAACCATGTCTCCTTCCACGCACATAATCAAATCGCCAACGGCATAGCCGAGGCCGGTGAGGATGATGCGGGAGCCGCTGCCGAGTGTCAGGCTGCGCCCCACATTCAGAATCACGCCGCGGTTCAGGATGATGCTGCCGTCCGGGTTCACCTCCAGGTCGGCATCAACGGTGGCATCTGCGCCCACCACTTCAATGGTGTTCACAGCCAGGCGCTCATCCGCCAGGGCCTCAATCGAGCCGCCGTTCACCATGGTCACCTTGTTGGCCCGGGCGTTGCCGTCCAGCTTCAGGTTGCCGCTCACATCCACATTACCCGTGTAGGCATCTGCCCCGCAGAGGGTGCAGCCTTTCACATTGATGTAGTTGCCGACCGTGAAACCTGCCAGGTCCAGTGTGCCGTGCTCCTTCAGCACCACATCGCCTGTACCCAGGGCGCCGGCGCTGCCCAGAACCAGTTTCGTACCCTGGCCCTTGATTTCCGTTCCGCCGGTGTGCGTATTGGTACCAGTCAGGGTATTCACCCCGGATTCCACCTGCACAGCAGTAGTGCCGCTCAGCTCACCTGTGATAGCGGCTCCCTGAGCCTTCACCACACCAGCCACTGCCTTCAGCGACTCCACATCCGCATCAGCAATCAGCACACCTTCCTGCATTTCCACAGTCACAGCACCTGTTTCCCCGGCGCTGGTGCGAACACGGTCAATATCCGACATGAGCACCTCGTGAGAGGCATCTGCAATGAGGTAATGGCCGAAGTCGATATTACCCGCCTTACCAGAGGTGGACAGATTATATTTCTGACCGTTGACCTCGACGGAAGCGACACCATCCAGGGAAAGCGTACCGCCATTGACGTTCTTCACAACCACAATCACTGAATCACCCTCACGAAGGAACCCATTGTTACCCTCGTTGCCCTTCACGCAGATGCGAGTGGAATCATTCGTCTCCGTTATGAAGTTGCTTCCGGAGTAAGTACCACTCATGGAGAGTGAGCCTTCATTCTGAATGCTGCCTGAAAGTTCTGCGGTCACGCCTTCTGCACTCAGGGAACTCTCACCCTTGGTGATGACCTGGCTTCCCTTGAGGGCATTGGCATTCGTAAGCGTCACATCAGCACCATCAATAGTGGTTGGACCACTGTAATCATTGTTACCAGAAATGGTCGCATCGTCAGTAATGGTCACGATGGAAGCACCCTCAATCGTGGCTGCCACCTCACCGCCGGAAATAGTCACCTTGGTATCCTCCAGATTACCATTCACCGTTCCCTGCTCCACCACCAGCTCACCACCAGTTGCGGTCACCGCAACCGCGCTACCTGAATCCATAGTCAGCCTGCCGGTCTCCATTTCCACGGTATCGAGCTGATTGCCGCTGGCATCCACCAGTTCGCTGAGTTTGGCACCATCCGGATTAGACGCACTCAGACTCTCATTGATGTAGTAGGTCGTATAGTCCACCAAGGAGGCAAGGCCGCTGCTGAGCAGAATATAATCAGTGCTGTCAATCGTAACCGTGGTTCCCTCACCCACAATGAGGCTGGCGTCGGTTCCTTCATTGGAAACCACGCGGTAAGAAGTACCAGCTGTACGCTTGAAACCATCACCATCACCTGCAAGGCTGCCGTCTATATCAACATAGGCGTCCGTAACTGTTTCCTGAACCAGATTGCTGGCACTGAATGCCCCCTGCATCGTCAGGGTTCCGGTGTTCGTGATGGCTCCAGGCAGATTAGCCGTTCCCCCGTCCACAGCAGCAATCAATGCGCTGGTGCCGGAGGTCTGGATTTTGGAACCCGTGGCCGGCGTGCCGCCTAAGGCATTGGCATGCGTCAGGGTCACGCTCGCATCTTTGACCTTAGTGCCGTAGGTATAGCTGTTATCGCCACTCAATGTAACATCTTCGCCGCTGATATCCAGCCCCGTAAGAAGCCCCTTGGCGGCATTGGTATCGCTAATTTTATCCTCGACTACTCCACCTTCTGTAATCTTTATCCACGGATTGTAGATGAGACTGCCACTCAGCACAACATTGCCGGTTGCGTCCTTTTCCAGCTTCGTTGAAGTTCCTACACTCCAGTGGCGGGAATCGCTGCCTGCCACATCACCCACGCCAAGAGTGCCCTTGAGCGCAGTTGTGTCGACCGACGAGCCCGCTGCCACATTGGCAACGAGAACATCTTCAAATGCAATTTCCTTATTATCAGAACCGGTCACATCCTTAATCGTCTGATTATTGAAATAATCCGACGTAAAACCGATACCTAATGTACTGCCTTCAGCCATAGTCCAGCCGGTCACGGTATTCGTGCCAGTATCCGCAGCCCCTACGTTGATAGCAGCTTGAGTGCCATCGAGTGTAACGTTCAGCTTACCCCCGGCGGTGACATTCAACGCACCAGTGGTAGTGGAATCCGTTGTACCAATGACAATTGTGCCGTTATTATCGACCTCGCTACCAGATGCCAGAGTCAATTCTGTGGTGGTAAGCTTAGTGCCGGCATCCAACTTCAGTTTCGATGTACCAGTCACCTCAACAGCTCCGGCCTTAATGGAGGGTGTAATACCATCGCGGCTGTACAAATGCAGAGTTCCGCTACCAGTCAGGCTGATGTTGTATGTTCCCGTTGCTGCGTAGGTCGTCGGGTATTTCGTCACGCCAGAGTATGTGTGCTGCTTATTGCCACCGCCCAGAGTAATGGTACCTGAGCCAGTCTGCGTGATGTTAATCGTCCCTTTTGAGCCGATAGAGGCACCATAGTTAAGGGTGATGGAGCCACTACCGCTCTGGGTGATATCAAAGGTAACAGCCCCGCTACCCTTAATCTGTCCTATTGATAATGAAGCACTACCGCTCTGGGTGATAGTGTTGGTATCTGTTCCTGAAAATTGAAGATAATCCCGGAATGTCATCGTTCCTCCACTCTGGGTAATCGTCATGCCGGATTTGGCGTATGAATAACCCAAGGCTTCAAATTTACCCGAATCCTGGGTAATCGTTATGGCAGAACCTGAAGATCCGAAAACATTGACAATGTGAGATGTCGTGGTGTTGTTATGCTTACTGTGGGTACGGCCCATTTCGACAACAGCATTATTTTTCAATGTCAGGCTATTGGCAATTTTTACCGCCTTGAAGGAAGTCGGATCACTTGCCGTCAAGGCCGACCAGGAACTATTGCCGCTATATTGATCCTTATGAAACGAAACCTTACCGCCATCCACTTCCAAATCGCCGATGATGGCGGCCGTGGCCTGCAAATTCGTGACCGTACCAGTACCATCCCCCTTCACCACTACCTTATCTGCCTTCAGTGCAGAGTAATGATCCGTATAGCTGGAAGCAGAGCCCTTAGTAACATTCCCATCCGCATCCACTTTATCTGTGCGCGTCTGAACCTTGTACTGACCACCAATTGCAAGCTGGGCAGAACCGTTCAGCGTGAGGGTACCATTCACCGTCAGCATGTTCGAGAATTCCATGTTACCGGTATATTCCATGTTGGTACCGACAACAGCATTGGTATCCTTATCCTTCTGCGTTACCTTCACAACGAAGCAACCATCACCGTTATCATACTGAATCAGGTTACCGGAAGAACTAAAATGGCCCAACTTATCGCCACTGTTAAGCACCAAATCCCCATCATGCGTCACCACATTGTCCTTGGGGTTCAGGTTTTTGTCACCTCCACCTATTTCGTACATCTTGTTGCCGTTGGCATCTGTTGTATACGAAAGAGTGGCAGCCTGTGTATAATGGGAAGTCATGCCACATACAACGGCAAGCAAAGCCACGCGGAGTAGTTTAGGTAAATGAAGTTTCATAAGTCGATATAATCAGGTTAGGATTGATACATGCAGCCACTCTTCATGAGCGACCTTCACCTAGTAGCGTATCGCATTTTGTATGCGATGTACAGCAAAAATTGCGCTATGCGCTAAAAGTAACAGCATTAGGCTTGGATAAACAGGCTGTATTACGTATTGAATAGCGAAGATGTAATGTTTGCAACTTATTATTAGATAATAGTTAATAGTAATCAAATTGTACATCGCATACAAAAAGCGGAGCTCCAGAAAAAAAACTGGGCTCCACCTTGAAAGAAAAGGGCAACAGAGGCGGAATCAGGCGTCAGAAATGCCCTCCGCGGCAATTCCCACCCCCTCAAAAATGCGGCACCAGACAGGCTTGAGAGCAACAAAAGCGGAGCGGGGCCTGGGGGAGGCACCCGCTCCGGGAAAGGGGATTGATTTGGGGAAGAAATGCTTTATTCTGCCGCGGGAGTTTCCGGCTCAGCAGGAGCCTCTGCGGGCTTTTCTGCCGGGGCGGGCTCGGCAGGCTTATCGGCCTGCTCCGGGCGTTCGCTGGCGGCGCTCACCACGAGTTCGCGGCCCATGAAGGGCTGGCCATGGAGCACTTCAGCGGCGCGCTGGGCATCCTCAAGCAGCTGCATTTCCACAAAGGCATAGCCCTTGCTCTTGTACGTGCGGGTGTTGTAGATGATTTCCACGCTGCGCACATTGCCGAAGCCCTTGAAGAGGTCCTCCAGCTCAGCCTCGGTGGCCTCATAGGAGAGGTTACCCACATAGAGGCGGGCATTGCGGGTGGGAGAGACGGAGGCGGGGCGGCGGCGCTTTTCCTGACGGGCAGCGGGATTGCCCCCCTGGTTGCTGCGGCCTTTGGCCACGCGCACGTTTTCCTTGGGCTTGCGTTTGTTGGTGTTGATGCGGTTGTCCTTATCCTTGCCGGCATCCTTCTTCCTGCCAAAACCAAAGAAGCCGAGAATGCGTTGCAACAGGGAGGGCTTGGGAGCCGGAGTCTCCTGCGCACGCGGCATACGGCGGCGATAGGGGCGACCCTTGTTATTACGGCGGCGGCGGGCTCCCTGCCCCTGCCGGCCTTGCGTATAGTGTTCAGCCATATAAGTTATTGAATCGAATTATCGTATGGGAGAGTCATGCCCGGCTCTGCCTGTACATACCCGGCGGCCTGGGCATTATCACTTATTTCAGGGCACAGCATGCCCATAACTATGTTACTACACCGTCACCGCTTGGCAAGCCTAAACCACGCCAGCAGCAGAACTATTTTAAATTTTGCGGAATTACACAGTAAATACACCAATTTATTGCTCCGGCAATTAAAGAATATTGCTTGGACTCAACGACAAATTGGAATTTGGCGTTGTCGGAGCACGGGACTTTAGTCCCGAAATCACGGTGCATATAACCGGGACTGAAGTCCCGTGCTTCGAAAAGTTTCGCGCCAAATTACAATTTGACCGTCACCACCAATACGGATAACACATCAATCTTTAATTGCCACATCAATAAAGCAATTTACCATGCAAATCCGCAATCGTATTGCAGAATTGCATGGTAAATACTTTTCAACAAGAAATTATTTTTTCTCCAATTCGAGGGGCCAGCCGCCGCCCAGAGCGGTGCAGAGCTGGGCAAGTTTGAGGCGGATATTCTGGCGTGTGGAGATGATGTTGAGCTCAGATGAAAGCCAGGCACGCTCGGCAGAAGCGACGCTGAGGAAATCAGCCATGCCTTCGTGATGCAGGCGCAGGGAAAGCTCGGCAGATTCCTTGTTAGCGGCGCAGGATGCCTCATATTGAGGCAGCTGGCTGGTGAGCTTGGCGTACTCGATGAGGCAGCCCTCCACCTCGGCAAAAGCGGCGAGCACCGTCTTGCGGTAATTCTGCATGCTGGTCAGCTGGTTGAGCTCCGCCTGTTTCACAGACTCATTGAGCGCCACGCGGTTCAGCAGAGTCTGGCTGGCGGAGGCACCGAGGTTCCAGGTGCTGTTCTGCCAGAACTGGGAGAAATCCGTGCCAGCCCCGGCAGAGGTGCTGCCGGTGAGCGAGAGTTTCGGGAAGAGGTTGGCCACGCTCACACCGATGCGGGCGGTGGCGGCATGCAGGTCGCGCTCAGCCTTGATGACATCCGGGCGGCGGCGCAGCAGCTCGCTGGGCAGCCCGGTGGGCACGCCCGGCACCAGGTTGTAGACCTTCTGCGGCGGCAACTTCAGCGCAATGTTATCCACGGTGGTGCCCAGCAGGGTGGCCAGGGTAGTCTCGCAGTTGCGTATGGTGGCCTCCTGCGCCGGAATCTGGGCACGTGTAGAAGCGATGGTGGCGCGGGATTCCGAAAGGGCCAGTGCGCTTTCCATGCCAGTGGCGTGGCGCTCCTGGGTCACCTTGTAGGTGCGTTCCTGGTATTCAAGCTGTTCTATGGCAATGCGGAGACTCTCCTTGGCCGAAATCCACTGGAAATAAGCCGCCGCAATGCTGGAAGCCAGCGCAGTGCGGGTAGCGGCGGCGGCGGCCTTGGTGGAACCCAGGGCGGCAGCGGCGGCCTCTACCTCGCGGCGGGTGCCACCCCAGATATCCGGGGTCCAGGAAGCCGAAAGCGCACCATTCCAGCGACCATGGGAGGTGGAGGTGGTGTAATCACCGCTGTTCGATCCGCCGAAACTCAGTCCCACGCTGGGGAAAAGCCCGCTGCGGGTGGAGCGCAGGGCGGACTCCGCCTTCTCAATGGCCAGCGCGGCGCTCACCATATCCGGGTTGGCGGTGAAGCCCCCCTCAATCAGGCGGGTGAGCTGCGGGTCGCGGAAGCAGTGCCACCATTCATCCAGAGTAGTCTCACCAGCACCGGGCGGCAGGTTATTCACCCAGGTGGCGGGCAGTTCAGGAGCCGAGGCCCCCATGAAATCCGGGCCCATCATGCACGAACTCAGCATGAAACCGGCAAATGTAAGCGGTAGGATACGTTTCATACGAAAAAGGAATTAAGGGGTTATTCGTGACGCAGCGCGTCGATGGGATCGAGGCGGGAGCCCTTCCAGGCCGGATACCAGCCGAACACGATACCGATGACTGCCGCCACCGATACAGACAGCACCATGGCCGATACAGAAACGGAAACCGGCCAGCCCATCTGCACACTTACCATGTAGGAAGCAATGCGCCCCACGACGATGCCGATGAAGCCGCCGATGGTACACAGCAGCACAGCCTCCAGCAGGAACTGCCACATGATATCGCGCGGGCGGGCGCCCACGGCCATGCGCAGGCCGATTTCGCGCGTGCGTTCCGTGACAGATACCATCATGATGTTCATGATACCCACACCGCCCACAATCAGAGAAATCATGGCGACGGAAATGAGCAGGCTGCTGATGGTGGAGGTGGTATCCGTCATCATCTTCACGAACTGGGAGCGGTCGCGCATGTTGAAGTCATCCAGCACGCCGGGTTCCAACCCGTGCTGGCGGCGCAGGATGGGAGTCATGGCATCCATGGCCTTGTTCGGGTCCTTGCCATCCAGCACCTGCACCGCAATGGAATCCACCGTTCGCGTGCGCAGCGGATGCGGGGCGTTCGTGTATGGCTGCAGATCGCTGCCGGGATAGAAACTCACCGAAGTGGTGGGGAAAATATCGGTAGAGGAAACCTTGGTCGCGCTGGCAGCACCGCCCTTGCTGATGACGGCGGAGCCGCTGGAGCCCATGAGGCGCGTGCGGATACTGGTCCAGGGCAGAATGAGGCAGTCATCGGAGTCGTTGCCCATGCCATCCGCGCCCTTGGATTCCAGCACGCCGATGACGGTGAACACCACGTCCTTCACGCGGATATCCTTGCCGATGGGATCGGTATCGGCATAGAGTTCCTTGGCAATGGTGCTGCCGATAAGGCACACGCGGCTGGCTTCATCCACCTGCTTTTTGGTAAACGCGCTGCCAGTGGCGACTTTCCAGCCCTCGATGGCCATGTAGTGCTCGTTACCGCCCATGATGGAGCGCGGGCTCCAGTTCTGGTTGCCCACGATAATCTGCCCGCTGGCACGCACCACCGGAGAGGCTGCCTTCACGTACTCCGGGCATTCCTTCACCAGGGCATCGGCATCCACCGCGTAGAGCGATGCGCGGCCACCCATGCCGGTATTCACACCGGCGGTGCTCACGGAAGCGCCATTGATAGTGACCACATTGGTACCCATGGAGGAGAACTTATCGGCCACCTGCTTCTTGGAGCCTTCGCCAATCTCCATGATGGCCACCACGGCGGCGATACCAATCACAATGCCGAGCACTGTGAGCGCCGCACGCATGGGATTGCGCACCAGAGCTTTCAGGCAGGTTACGAACAAAGTGTTGAATTTCATTTCTGCAGAGTAGCTGTGAGTTCATCCGATACGCCGTCCAGAATCAGGCCGTCGCACATGTTGATGGCGCGGTCAGTGAAAGCGGCAGTCTTGGGGTCGTGCGTCACGATGATGACGGTGATACCCTGCTTGCGGTTCAGGTCGCGGAACATGTTCATGACCTCCACCGAGGTGGTGGAATCCAGGTTGCCGGTCGGTTCGTCCGCCAGCAGAATGCCGGGACTGTTGATGAGGGAACGGGCAATGGCCACGCGCTGCTGCTGGCCACCGGAAAGCTGCGCCGGGGTGTGGTGCATGCGCTCCTTGAGCCCCACCAGGTCGATGAGCTCCAGCGCGCGCTTGCGGATTTCAGCCGTGCTCTTGGCCGGGTGGTAGTAGTAAGCCGGCATCATCACATTCTCCAGCGCGGAGGTGCGGGCCAGCAGGTTGAAGTTCTGGAACACGAAGCCGATGCGCTTGTTGCGCAGCAGGGCGCGCTCATTGGCGTTCAGGCCGGCCACGTTGTGGCCGTCAATCCAGAACTCGCCGCTGGTGGGGTGGTCCAGACAGCCCAGAATATTCATGAGCGTGGACTTGCCCGAACCCGAAGCCCCGGTGAGGGAGACGAACTCGCCGTCCTCGATGCGCAGGGAAATCCCCTTGAGCACCGGCAGGTCAATCTCCCCCAGGTGGTATACCTTGGTTATATTCTTCAGCTCAATCATGGCCGGAAA
>JAFVQN010000049.1 GCA_017504805.1 Akkermansia sp.
GCTTACACGTGGGTTAACCTCGATAACTGCATACTCAAAGCTGTCGGGCTTTAATGCAAACTGACAGTTGCAGCCACCCTCAACACCCAATGAATTAACGATGTTAAGTGCCGCACTTCTAAGCATATGATATTTTTTTGCATTACAAACTTTCAATCATTACCATCCCACAGGGGCATAAAGCTACGCCTCTGAAATGCATGATTGCTGGAGATATGGATGATTTTGATTGAAAAAGGTTTAGGAACTATGCCCATCTGATTGGTTTCGCGGACGCTGCTGTCCCATATCATAAAACCGTAGCCCAGTTGATTCCCGGCAAATCAGGGGTCAACTGAGCCTGTCTCTCCGGTGGAGATTCTCCTGCTGTCCCATATCTGCCATTCTATGGCGTTACGGCTGAATCCGACAAAGGTGCGGATTTGAAGCGTCTGCTTGATTTCTTTGAAGAAGGTTTCAATGCCCCATCGGCAACGATATAAATCGCAGATACTTGATGCGGCCCACTCCAGATTATCACTCATAAAACTCACCGTTATCTCCACCCCCTTACTGTCCAGCACCCTGGCCACAACCTGCGTGCAGGATTTCGGCGCCACAACCGCCACCGTGGAGCTGCACAAATTCATCCTTCCCTTCACCTCCTCCGTTTCCGTACGCAGCACGGTGTAAGAAGCGACAAATTGATATTTGCAGAGCCCATACAGGCGCACGTAGTGCGCGAAATTCTGAGCCCGGAGGGCGACAGGCAGTAGCGCGGGGTGGAGCGACGACCAGGGTGGGCGTAGACTGCGCAGCGGACGAAGCCCCCAGTCGCGGAACCCCGGGTTAGCTCAAAAATTTATCTGAGCCCCGAACGTAGTGAGTGGGCGGCAGAAATCGTTGCTTCACAATAAGCTGCGGCCTCCCTGCCACCCCTCCACGTTGGTCGGGGTTCCGGTTATTTTTTATTCCAAACCCAGAGTTCCGCCTCTAACGCGGCTCCACTCTGGGCTATGGTTATACCGCCCTCCGGGCTCAAATAGACGCTCGCTGTCGCTCGCAAACTAATCGCCAAATTCCCATTTATCTGCTGCTTACCGCGTAGCTTCTTCCAGGCTTTTCCGTTCTTCAGAGCAGGAAAATGTGGCGGATATGTCACCATTTGCTGCTTGCATCAGAAGGCTGCAAATGATATGATAGCCGCGTTGAAACATTTTGAATTTTTCAAAGAAAAGAACCCATGAACTATAGGCACATACTCACGATATCGCTGGCACTGGGGGGAGCCGCCCTAGGGCAGATGCCAGGAAAGATGGTTACGTACGTACAGGCGGAAAAGGCCACACTGGGAAAGGACAAGATCGTACGTAAGAGCATTGGCCGGACAGAAGCCGTGAGGCACGTGACCGTACGCGCAGCCGTAGAAGGACGCATGGTCAAAGTGCATTTCAACGAAGGAGCCATGGTGAAGGCCGGCGACCTGCTGCTGGAGATTGATCCGCTGCGCTACGAGGCAGCAGTCAGGCAGGCAGAAGCCACCGTAGCGCAGCTGGATGCCCAGATCAGCTACGCCAGCAGCCGCTACAAGCGATTCGCAGCCCTGGTCAGCCAGCAGGCGGCATCCCGCGAAGATACGGAAACAGCCAAAGCCACCCTGGAGGAGCTCAAAGCCCGCCGTGCCGGCGCTGAGGCAGAACTCGTCCGCGCCCGCAAGGACCTGGCAGACTGCCAGGTAAAGGCAGAAATCAGCGGCAAGGTCGGGCGCCTGCCCAAGGGTGAAGGCAACTACGTGACCCGCGGCGAAGCTATCACCGTCATCACCCAGATGGACCCGATGTACGTACGTTTCCCGCTCAGCCAGAACGACGTGAACGGCATTTTCCACGGGCCGAAGGAAATCGGCAACGTATCGGATGTGCAGCTCATCACGGCCAATGGCCGCAGCTACCCCACGATGGGGCGTATCGCCATCGTCGATAACCAGCTCAGTGGCAGCACAGACTCCTACACCCTGTGGGCAGAATTTGACAACCCTGACCAGCAGCTCACGCACAACGGCATCGGGGCGCTCTCCATCAGCCTGAACACCGCCCGCGAAGTCAGCATGGTGCCCCTCACCGCAGTTCACTACGATTCTGAAGGCGCCTTTGTCTACATCATCGACGAGTCCGGCAAAGTCACCCGCCGCAATGTCACTACCGGCACCATCCAGGGAAGGCAGCAAAGCATTTACCACGGTGTAGAACCGGGCGAGGTAGTCATCAGCGACGGCTCGCACAAGACACGCCCGGGAGCCACAGTGACCCCGGTCTTTGCCGATGCCACGGTAAACGAACCCGGCTCAGCCCATGGTGGTGACCTGGCTCCGCTTGAGGTAGCCGCCGTGACCGTGGCGGAAATGGCCGACCCGACGGTACTGCGCATCGAGAGCGCCCGTCTGGAGGCCATCAACACCATCGAGCTGCGCCCGCTGGTACAGGGTGTACTGCAGGAGCGCACCTTCACCGAAGGCGACCGGGTCAACCAGGGAGACGAGCTCTTCCGCATTGACCCCACCCGCTACCAGGCCACAGTAGATGCCTGCAAAGCCGCCATCACCCAGCTGGATATCAAGACACGCGATGCCATCGCCAAATACGAACGCCAGAAAAAGCTTCACGCCGTGAATGCCAGCAGCGCAGATGAGGTGGAAAACGCCCGCGCGACCGTCAAGGAGCAGGAAGCTGCCACCCGGGCAGCCCAGGCCCGGCTGGCCGTGGCAGAGGATGATTTAAGCCGCTGTGTTGTGAAAGCCCCGATGGGGGGCCGCATAGGCCGCGTGCTCATTTCCAGGGGCAACTACGTGACAGACGTCAAGACACCGCTGGCCCGCCTGGTGCAGCTGAGCCCCATCTACGCGCGTTTCCCGCTGAGCGAGAAAGACATTCTCTCCGTCTACGGCAGCACGGATAATCTGGAGGAACAGGCAGAACTGACCCTGATTACCGCCACAGGCGAAGAAATCAAGGAAACCGGTCGCGTCGCCTTCTGCGATAACACCATCCAGCCGGAAACCGGCACCCAGAACGTATGGGCTGTCTTTGAAAACGCTGACCGCAGCCTGGCCCCCGGCGGCGTGGTCAGCGTGCGGGTCCGGCGCAAGGCAGAATATCCCGTCGTGGGCGTGCCGGCAGAGGCAGTGCTCACAGACACCCGCGGTAACTACGTCTACGTCATCAGGCATAACCGGGCCGTGGAGCGGCGCATCATCTGCGGCAGCGCTGCAGATGACGGTCGCGTGGCTGTATTCTCCGGGCTGAGGCCGGGAGACCAGGTTATCACCTCGCACCTGGCTGATATGGAAGAGAACACCCCGGTGCATGCCCAGTAAATTCCACCCCCTTTCAACGCGATATGTTTTCAGCATTCTTTGTACACCGCCCCAAGTTCGCCTTCGTCGTCTCGATTCTGATGATGCTGGCCGGTCTGCTCTGCCTGAGCAAGATGCCCGTCTCCGAATACCCGGAAGTATCGCCGCCCACCATTTCCGTGCGCATGACCTATGCCGGCGCCAGTGCCGAGGAAGTGGCGCAGGTGGTAGCCGCCCCGGTGGAGGAGCAGCTTATCGGCATGGACGACCTGGAGTATTTCTACTCCTCCTGCGGTAACGATGGTTCCTTCAGCCTTACGCTCATCTTCCGCTCCGGCACGAATGATGACATGGCCATGGTGAACGTGTCCAACGCCATCAAGCGCGTGGAATCCAAACTGCCCAGCGAAATCAAGCAGACGGGCTACGAAGTCCGCAAGCGCAGCGGTGACATGCTCTGCTTCATCAACTTCATGTGTGATGAAAACAAGATGAGCATCCTGGAGCTTTCCAACTGGCTGCGCATGAATGTAAAGGACAAAATATGCCAGGTAGAGGGCGTCTCCAGCGCCGATATTATCCCCAGCCGCAACTACTCCATGCGCGTGTGGATGAACACCACGCGCATGAGCGCCATGAACATCACCCCGGCGGATGTGAGCGCCGCCATCAAGGCGCAGAACGTGCAGGCCGCTGCCGGCTCCGTGGGCTCCGAAGACATCCAGTCCTACGCCACGTTCAAGGTAACAGCCACCGGTCGTCTCAAAACGGCGGAGGAGTTCGGCAACATCATTGTCAAACGCGGCCAGGACGGCCACGTGACCAAGCTGAAGGATATCGCCACCGTGGAACTGGGCGCCGAACGCAGCACCGGTTACAGCCGACTCAACGGCAAAGACAACGTGGGCATGATTATTCACCAGAATAATGATGCCAACGCCCTGGCCACTGTAGCCAAGGTGCAGGACGCCATGCGCCAGATTGAAAAGAACTTCCCGGACGGCATGGAGTGGCGCATGGGCTACGACCCGACCCAGGCCATCGATGCCACCATGGATGAGATTGTGGAGACACTGGTCGTGGCGCTGCTGCTGGTGGTGCTGGTGACCTACCTGTTCCTGCAGGACTGGCGCGCCACCCTGATACCGGCTATTGCCATTCCGGTATCGCTGCTGGGTGCCTTCATGGTAATGTACCCGCTGGGGTACTCCATCAACGTGCTGACCATGTTCGGGCTCATCCTGGTCATCGGTTCGCTGGTGGACGATGCCATCGTGGTGGTGGAAAACGTGATGCGCATCATCCAGGAGGAGAAGCTTTCCCCGAAGGAAGCCACACTCAAGAGCATGCAGCAGATTACAGGAGCCATCATCGCCACCACGCTCGTGACACTGGCCGTGTATGTTCCCATTGCCTTCTATGGCGGTATGGTGGGTGTGATTTACACTCAATTCTCCGTTACCATGTGCGTGGCTCTGTGCATCTCCACCATCAATGCACTCACCCTTTCGCCGGCGCTCTGCGCACTGATTCTGCGCCCGGCCGGCACGCGCCCCAGCAAGGTAGCAGGCATCCTCTTCTGGCCGTTCAACTGGCTGCTGGAGACAACCCGCCGCATCTACCTGTGGGGCGCAGGCATTCTGGTGCGCAACGCCTGGCTGACCGTGCTGGCGCTGATGCTGGTTATCGGTGGCAACTACGTGTACTTCTCCGGTGCGCCTGCCGCCTGGCACGAGCTGATTGGCAGCGCCAAAGCCCCCGCTGCCGGCACCATCAATCCCCGGGCTCTGCTGGCACCTGCTGCACTGAATAACTCCTTCATTCCCACGGAGGATAAGGGCAGCCTGTTCGTCATGGTCACCATGGAAGGCACGGCCACCGCCAAGCAGCGCACGGATAAGGTGATGCGCCAGATTGAGAAGCGAGTCATCGGCATGCCCGGCGTGGATATGGTGACCGCCCAGAGCGGTTACAGTTTCACCAGTGGCTCCGGAGAGCACAGCGGCATGATGATTGTGCTGCTCACGCACTGGGATGAACGCCAGAGCCCGGATATGCACGCCAGCCGCATTGCAGAGCGCATCAACGCCGCCTGCGCTGATATTCCCCAGGCCAGCGTCATGGCCATGACGCCACCCGCCATCCGCGGTCTGGGCATTGCCGGTGGTGTTTCTGCCGTGCTCCAGGTATCCGGCGATGCCACTCCGCAGGATCTGGGCGTGGCAGTCAAGGAACTGCAGGAACGCCTCATGGCGCGACGCGACCTCGTTTCCCGCACCCGCAGTGAATATGATGCCGAAACCCCGCAGGTACACCTCGAAATCAACCGCGAAAAGGCCCAGTCGCTCAACATCCCGGTGGATTCCATTTTCCGCACCCTGCAGAGCGTGATGGCTTCCTCCTACGTGAATGACTTTACGCTCAACGGCTTCAACTTCAAGGTCCAGATTCAGGGTGCCACCTCAGACCGCCGCACAGGAGATGACATCCTCAACCAGATGGTACGCAGTGAAAAAGGCGAAATGGTACCGCTTTCCGCCGTCTGCACCCTCTCCTACCGCATGGGACCGGGGCGCTACAACCGATTCAACCAGTACATGAGTGCCGATATCTCCGTGACCCCCGCCATGGGTGTGGGTTCCGGTCAGATTATGAAGCTCATTGAAGACACCATCACGGAGATGAACAAGGAAGAACGCGCAGCCAGCCGCAACCGTCTCTGGGAAGTCAGCTGGAAGGACCTTTCCTACCAGGAGCGCCAGAACGACGGCAAGATTGGCCCGCTCATCGCCATGGCCATGCTCTTCGCCTACCTCTTCCTCGTGGCTCAGTATGAAAGCTGGACCACCCCGGTGCCGGTCATGCTCTCCGTTAGCGTGGCCACCATGGGCGCGCTCATGGGTGTGCAGCTCTTCGGGCTGAGCATGTCCATCTACGTGCAGCTGGGGCTTCTCATGCTCATCGGCCTTGCGGCCAAGAACGCCATCCTCATGGTTGAGTTCAGCAAAGAAGACCACGAAGCCGGCACCCCGGTGAAACAGGCAGCCCTCAACGGCGCCGGCCTCCGCTACCGCGCTGTGCTCATGACCGCCGTCTCCTTCCTTTTCGGCGTAGTACCGCTGGTGCTTGCCACCGGTTCCGGTGCTGCCAGCCGCGTGGAAATCGGTGTGACTACATTCTTCGGCATGCTGCTGGCCACCATCTTCGGCATCTTCATGGTGCCGGGCCTTTACGCCGTATTTGCCCGCATGCGCGACTGGACCGCCGCCAAGGTGCGCGGTGACAAGCTGCCCTGATTAACATAACATCCGGCTACTTCATCACTGCCGCTGCCGGCACCACGCCGGCGGCGGCTTCTGATGACACGGGCAGATTTCCTGCATCATCCACGATTATTTTATCAGAAAGTGGCTTGACCCGCGGGCGGCGGATATCATATAATATGGGCATGAAAAAGCTTTCCATACTGGTCCTGGCCATGGGCTTGTTCTGCTCCTGCCAGCAGCAGCCCCCTCGCAGTGTCATCGATAAAGAGGTACCCACGTACAAGATGGTCAAGAAAAAAACCAAGCGCGGTCACAAAGCCAGAGAAGTGCTTGAGGTGACCATGGTGAAGGTGACCGGCCCCGAAGCAAAGGAATGGGATATCTTTGACCGCGGCGATGCGGTGATGAAATACAATCAGATGCCCTTGAAAGACAAGGAAATTCTGTTTGAAACCATTGCCAGGGTATACACCATCCTGCCCGAGAACAATACCCAGAGCAGCGAAGCCATCAATACCGGTATCTGGAAAGAGGTGACGGACAAAGGCGTGGATCTCAGTTTCGGCAGCGACCCGGCAGACTGGAATCCCTACCTCATGTACATCCACCCCATCGTCATTGCGGAAATGACCAACTTCTTCATCAATGCAAAGGACGGCAGCATCTCGGATGAAGAACTGGACCGCTGGCAGAAGGCCGGGTGCCACGTCATCAACGCCCGCCCGGATAACATGTGCATGGCGGCCATGCTCGCCCGCAAGGCCGATCTCGAAAAAGCCGGCATCATCATCGAAGAGACGGCGGACGGCTACAAAGCCACCACTACCAAGGTGGACTGGGCCCGCTACCGCGCCGAACACCACTGATACCGCAGCATTTCCTGCATAAGCGAAGCACCCCCGGACCGCTAAGCCAGGGGTGCTCCGTCATATTCAGGAAACAATCAGGCGCGAAGGCTGGGCTTGCGGCGGCCGTGAGTCTCGTCGTTCCACTCGGCGCTTTCGTATTTGGAGCGGCAGAGCTCCTCCAGCTCCGCGTTGAAGCCCGGGTAAGGCTCAGCCCCCTCAACCACCTGCACAAGGGGCGCCAGGGCCTCAGCAAGGCGCTGTGGCCAGCCCTCCGACGGTTCACACTGCTGGATGAGCCCCTGGTGCAGCACAGCGCCTTTGAAGCGGCGCTGACCAGCCCCGGCCAGCTTGTTACCAGCGGCGTCCACGATATCGCTCTTCACCGGGCTTGCCCAGCAGGCGCGGCCGCCATCCGGCGCGTCCTCCGTGAGCAGAGTACACTGCACCCCGCTCTGCTGCAAGGCGGTGGCCAGGGCGCCGTGAATCCAGATATAGAGCTGGTCTGCCGGGGGGTACATGACACCCTCCCTGGACGGCAAGGTGACGGTGTAGGTATGGCCGATGCGGTGGTCCACAATACCGCCGCCGGTCCAGCGGCGGATATATTCCACGGCTCCAGGGAAAATAGCGGCGGCCTCCGTGGCGGTATCAAAATAGCCGAAGCTGACCGCGGGGCGGTCCCAGGTGTAGATGCGGAGCCAGGCTCCGGGGCGTCGGGACAGCAACTCATCTGCGGCCATATTGCGGTAGCCGCTGCGGGGAACGGGGTCAATCCAAAGCGTGATGGCTCCGGGGAGCACATCACGCTGCTGGGTCTGCATTTGCATAGTCAGAAATTAAAGCGGCTGGGGTACTGAAACCAGGCGGGAATAGGAACGCGTATATTTTGCAAAGAAATCCGCAATCTTTCTGGGAGGCCGGCGGCGGCCCTGGCGAATCTGCTCCACCATGGCAGCGCCCTCCTCGGTCAGCACGGTGATGGAAAGCATAGCCGAATCAATGCGGGCATTCTCATAAGTGGAGCCACCGGCTACAATGCGGTCACCGTAGACAGCCACCTTGTTCGTGCGGCGGTTGGATGCCACAATGGGCACGCTGACCACCTCATATTCCACGCGGCCTTCCTTAGCATCTGCCTGAGAGCTGGCGTAGCGGATATTGAAGGTGATATTCAGCTCCATAATATTCTCACAAAGGAAGTTTTTCTCATCGTCATCTTCGAAACGGACATAGGCGGATTCGAGGTTTTCCTTACCGAGCAGCTGCTCGAAACTATCGCGTGGGGAAACAACCTGACGATACAGGGAGAAAAGCGGGTACACCCCCGGTTCATCGCCTTCCACTCCGGGCAGGTTCTGAATCTGGTCGCGGTACATGAGGCGGTAGCCAATGGCATTCACATCGCCCTGCGTGTCACGGTTGTGAGCGCGAGCCTCGCGATAATTCTTGCGCAGTGAGGTACTGGAGCTCACCGAGGGGTTGCGGTCAGGAGCGCAGGCAAAGAACACGCACTGAGCCGAACGGGGGATGGAAAGTCCCTTGGGTACGTTGTCCATGCTCTCATCAGCCTTGGCAAACAACCACTGGTATTTGTTGTCATACCCACGCATCTGGAACGACTCAAAGTCGTGGCTGAGCGTCTGGAGCGCAGCGCGGGAACGGGTAGAGGTGCTCACGTCCTCGCTCACGGCCCGCCACAAGTCAATGCTCTGGTTTGTAAGCTGCATTATAACCACGACCAGCATGCCGGTAATCGCCATGGCGGTCATCAGTTCGATGAGCGTAAAACCGCGGTAGAGAGATTTTTTCCCGAGTTTCATATCTGTTCAGAAAGAAAAAGGTGCAAAAAGAATCAACGGTGGAATGAAAGATTGGCAGAGAAGAGCGGGCGCCCCAGCTTCTTCCAGGGCTTGCCCTTGTAGCGGGCCGGAATGGGCGGTGACATGTGGTAGAAATCAGCGCGGCAGAAAATGGCACCACCCCAGGGGTCGGAGGAGCCGGGCTCCGAGACATAGGCCTCCGGGCTGGAAGCGCGTGAGATTGTTCCCGGACTGTTGACCGGGCGGTACTCACCGTTGCTCTTGAGTTCCAGCTGGGTCATCTTGACCAGGAAAACGGGTCCGACGGCATCACGGATGTCATCGCGGTGTATCGGGTCATCCATGGGGCAGGCAATGGAAACCAGCTGCATATTCTTGCCAGGCACGCTCTTGCCGGCTGGAACGGCGGGATAGGTGCCATCTGCCCGGGCAGGCTTGGATAAGTCCGCACGATAGGAAAAAATCACAATGGCACTGCTGGGGCGGGAGGTTTTGCGAAGCCAGTGAAAGCCCTTATCAAATGTGCTGAGATAGCTATTTTCACTGGACGACTTAGCATTGGCGCCGGCCATTTCGTCCTGACGAAGGCTGCTGAGTTCAGCCCGGAGGATACCGGTGATGCGCTCAGACTCCTGGCGGGTAAGTGCCTGGCGCACCAGACCACGGGCCGGTACAAACACTGTCAGGAAAATGGAAAGCAGCACGCCCACCAGGGCAATGGCCAGCAAGGTCTCCATGAGCGTAAAGCCACGGAAGAAACGGAAAGGGGAGATTTTTTTCATTTCAGTCAAATTGAATTAGGTATTATTGAATGTCCTTGAACACCTGGTCATCTGTACGCAGCATGCTCACATCGCCATTCGGCCAGAGGCAGATTCCCTTAGCGCCGGCGGGCCGCACCTCACGGCCATCCTTATTGGTATCACGAGGCACAATACCATCTGCGGCCTTACGCCCCTTGCCCGGTTTGCCGTTGATAAGCACCAGGCGCTGCGGACAAGTCAGGTTCAGCGGGTCAGCCATGGGTGCAACAAAGCGACCTTTTTCATCAAACTCCACGTAGTAAATACGCACCTGTCCACGACCGGGCAGACGGGTCACGCCCTCGCCGATCATGGAACCAGCCGCGCCATCCTCACGGGGAAGCGGCTTACTGAAGGTGGGAGAAAAGTACACCCCCGGCGGCAGCAGCACACCGGAGGAAGTGGTCACCCACTTGCCATCCATCGCCACGTTCGTGCCGTCAAAATTGTCGCCCTTGCCGTTTCCCTTGCGGAAAAGCTGGACAGTCATATAGCGCAGATGTATCGTATCGGCAGAAGTATCCTTCGGGTCGGCTACGATGATGAGTCGCGTGTAGGTATCGTTGCCCTGGGCCGTGGCCCGGGCTTCCGTCACCAGAGACTCCAGCAGCTCCACCCCGGATTCAATCCCCCTGCCCTTGCCGGCATCTCTCAACACGCCGGCAGCCATAGTCATTACGACTCCCAGAATGGCCATCACCACCATGAGTTCCACCAGGGTGAACCCTTTTTTTAACTTTCGGCAAATCTTGTTCATATCCATTGCAAACGCTGCGCGCGAAATTCCGTCACTATTCATAGCAGTTTTTTGCTGCATCTTCAATCTTTTTTTGCCGATGCCAGTCTTTTCCAGGAGCTTTTTCGTTTTGTGATTGACCTTTTTGGGAAAATGGGGTACATGAGCACGAGTCATGACCATACTTCAATCCCTCATTCTCGGACTGGTGGAAGGCCTTACTGAGTACCTGCCCATCAGCTCCACCGGGCATCTGATTATCACCCAGTATCTTCTGGGGTTAAAGGAATCAGATGCACTGAATGCCTACTCGGTCTGCATACAGATTGGAGCGATTCTGGCCGTCGTGAATCTTTACTTTGCGCGTGTGCGCGAGATGTGGCAGGGCGTATGGGGAAAAAATCCTGCAGGACTGCGCATGGTGCGCAACCTGTTGCTGGGATTCCTGCCCGCCATGGTGATTGGGTTTTTTCTGGCCAAACCGATTAAGAACCACCTTTTCAATGCCGAGACTGTGCTCATCAGCTGGGCGGTGGGAGGCATTGCCATCCTGCTGTTTGTGCGCTACAACATGAAGCGCGGCCGCGGGCGCTGTCACGACGGCGTGGCGCTGGAGGACATGAGCTGCCGCCAGGCGCTCACGGTCGGGTTCATGCAGTGCATCGCCATGTGCCCCGGCACCAGCCGCAGCCTCATGACCATGCTCGGCGGCCTGATCGCTGGCCTGAGCATGGCAGCCGCCGTAGAATTCAGTTTTCTGCTCGGCCTCATCACGCTGAGCGCCGCCACGGTGTACGATTTCACCAAATACGGCGACAACATGGTCGCTGAAATTGGCTGGGGACCCATGCTGGCCGGCACGGTCATGTCGTGGTTCAGCGCGGTGGTAGCTGTCAAATGGATGGTGAACTACCTGAAGGAACACGGGCTTGCCCTGTTCGGCTGGTACCGCATCGCAGCGGCGTTGGTCATGTTGGTCCTGATTCTCAACGGGCTGGAGGTCTGATGACTGACAAGCCTGCACTTTCTGCTTTTCTTCTGCCGCCAATCGTGTAGAATAAGGGACACTGACGAGTGCATGAAACACCTTAAATCCTTACTCTACTGGCTGCTTGACAACGCACTGGCGTGGTTTACCCCGTCGTGGCGCCGCAACGGACGTGAAACCATAGCAGCTCTCACGCGCTACACCAACTACAACCGCCACACCCTGACCGGGGAGACGCTTGAGCTTTGCGATTCACAAAAGAGCAAGCTGGAAGCAGCCTTGCTCCGCTGGGATAAGGAGGAATGCGTGCGCCTGGTCAAGCAGGTGGAAATCCAGGGTGAAGCCATGCCGGGCTACAAGCGCGGAGCCGTCGTGGAAATGGTGGAATCGTTCATGGTCATCATGGTGATTTTCCTGGGGCTGCGCACGTACTATGTGCAGCCGTTCCGCATTCCCACCGGCTCGATGCAGCCCAGTCTGAACGGCATTATCGTACACCCGGTGAATGAAGTTCCCGGGCTGGCGGGCCAGGCCTGGGATATGCTGACCCTGGGCAGTTCCTACGTTGAAGCCACGGCAGACACCACCAAAAGCATCATCAACATCGAGGACCACCCCAAGTACCTGCTCTTCACGGAAACGACACTCACCTTCAGCGATGGCAGCAAGGTAAACATCCCCTCTGCCAAGGGTGCAGTCATGCAGTACCTCAAGGAACAAGGCAAGTTCATCGAAACGCCCAACGGCATCCGCCTGGGCACCTACCGCCCGGGTGAAACCATCATCCGCGCCCGGGTCGATGCCGGTGATATGATACTGGTCAACCGCGTTGCCTACCACTTCCGGGCCCCGCAGCGCGGCGAAACCTTTGTGTTCGACACCCGCGGCATCAACACCTCGATGCAGGCACCCTCTGCCGTGCGCATGAGCGACCAGCAGTCCGGCACCCACTACATCAAGCGCCTGTGTGGTCTGCCCGGGGATACGCTGCAGGTGGCAGAGCCCTTCCTGCTGGTCAACGGGCAGGCGGCAGCCGAACCAACCATAGCGCGGGTGGCTGCTGGTAAGGCACCCTTCAACCCGGAGGGGTATCAGACAATCAACCACCGCAACCAACCGCTGGCCTACATGACCGACCTCGGCCCCGTGCATCTGCAGAACACCGCCAACCCCGCCATGCGCGAATACGCTGCACTGGGCGATAACACCACCAACTCACTCGATTCCCGCTACTGGGGGCCGGTGCGCCAGTTCAACATCATCGGGCCGGCCAGCTTCACGCTCTGGCCTTTCACCAGCCACTGGGGCTGCATTGAATAATCTCTCGACTCTCCCCCCACCCCATAATACCTATGACTGACGCCGACACCATCACCAAAAACGCCAAATCCAATCTGGCTTTCACGCTGGTAGACCTGCCCGAGGAACGCCGCAAGAACATGGCGAGGCTTTACGCCTTCTGCCGCATAGTGGATGATGTGGTGGATGAACCCGGCATGACTCCGGAGGAACGCCACGCCGCCCTGGACCGGTGGTCGGCAGTCATCACCTGCCAGGTGGCACCCCTGCCCGGCATCGAAACAGAGGTGCAGAAACTCATGCAGGAGCAGGAGCTGGATACCGCCCCTCTGCTGGAACTCATCGCAGGCTGCCGGGGGGATATTGCCCCCGTTCAGCCACAAACCCGCCAGGAGCTGCTGGCCTATGCCTACAAGGTGGCTTCCTGTGTCGGCATCTCCAGCGCAGCGGTGATGGGCGCCTCAGAAGCCGCCAGGGATTACGCCATTGCGCTGGGCTACGCGCTGCAGCTGGTCAACATCCTGCGTGATGTAGCAGAGGACTACAGCAGGCATGGGCGCATCTACCTCCCGGCAGACGATATGGAGCTCTTCGGCGTCACCATCGATGATATCGGAGCCAAGCGATACAACTACCGGGTGCGCCAGCTGCTTGCCTACGAAGCCGCCCTGGCGGAAAAATACTTCTGTGAGGCGGAGGAACTGTACCAGGCCCTATCCGTAGATGACCGCAACTGCCTGATACCAGCTCAGGCCATGAGCCTTATCTACCACACCGTGCTGGAGAAAATGCAGGATGATGAGTACCGCGTCTTTGAGCGCCGGTACAGCGTGAACAACTTCCGCAAACTCTGGTTCCTGCTCCGCGCGCGCATCGGTTCATTTGAATTCCCGAGCATAGCTGAGTGGGGTTTCCTCACCGACGAAAAAAAGCAGTCGTAACGGCTGCTTTTTTCTTGCTTTCGGAGCATTGTGGTTATAGAATGATACCAGCCTGCCATGACTGATTCATCCCTCACCTACCATGAATTCGACGATTGCCTCTGGGTCCGCTGCACCAGCCGGGGCAGCTTTGTCAACAGCCCCGCGCTCAAGAATATATCGGAGAAATACCTGGCGCACGGTGGGCGTCTCATCGTGGTAGACATGGAAATCTGCCCCGGGGTAGATTCCACCTTCATGGGTACGCTGGCCGGTCTGGCCCGCAAACTGATGGCTCAGGGCGGATATCTGCAAGTTGCATCGCCCACCCAGCGCACAAGGGCAGCCATGGAGAGCCTCGGGCTGGACATGCTGCTGGATATCGACCCGGCGGATGCCGGCTGGCAGGTCGACATTGCCGACCGCCGGGCCGTGCTCAGTCAGGGCAGCAGCGAAGCCACGTCCGGCGCCATGAATGAACTGGACCGCACCCGCCACGTTCTGGAAGCTCACAATACCCTGCGCGCGATGAACCACAAAAACAATGAAACCTTCGGCTATGTCTGCGAGACGCTGGAGGAGGACCTCATGCGCCACGAGGCTGAACTGGCCAGCAAAGACTGATGGAAATACCCCGCCAGCGGCTGGCTGAGCAGTACCGGAAACTGCGCGAGGACATTTTCTCCGGTTGCGTCGGTGAGGGCTGCGCCGCCGCTCCGTTGCCGGAAATGCAGGTTCAGGCGCGCTGGGCAGCCGGCCTGCTGCCGCACCTGGGTACCAGCCTGCGGCATGGGGAAGTGCGCATCCTGGAGCATGGGCGCTGGAACCGGTGTGCCGGACCGGATTTCACGCATGCCGAAATCGAACTGGCAGGCAAACGACTGCGTGGCGACATAGAGATTGACCCCAGCGCACAGGACTGGGAACGGCACGGACACGGAGCCAACCCTGCATTCAACAACGTGGTGCTGCACGTCGTCCTCACCCCGCCGCCGAATGGATGGTACACCCGCAACAGCCTGCACCAGGACATTCCCATTCTCTACATTCCCCCTCATGCCATAGACTCAGAAACCGCAGCCGGAAACGGGTGGGATGAGACCATTCCCCGCTGCCGTATGCCACTGGCGGATATGGATATCACGCGCATTGATTCCCTGCTGCGGGCAGCCGCCGCTCACCGGCTGGAACATAAACGAGGCCAGTTCCGGCAACGCATTGCCGCAGTAGGCGAGAAGCAGGCCTGGTATG
Source organism: Akkermansia sp. (assembly GCA_017504805.1). Lineage (GTDB taxonomy): Bacteria > Verrucomicrobiota > Verrucomicrobiia > Verrucomicrobiales > Akkermansiaceae > Akkermansia. Next base: position 15,263 of record JAFVQN010000049.1, read on the forward strand.
AGGCATGGGCCACCACCCTGGGCTATAGCGCCAATAAGGAAGCCATGCAGATGCTGGCCATGCGCGCCCCCATCGCCGGACTGGGCGTTCACGCAGAGTCCATCCTGCTGGGTACAGCAGGGTTCCTCGTACCGGTGCTACCGGAGCGGGCAAGCAGCGAAGCCCGCGAGTACCACCGCGGGGTGTGGGATTCCTGGTGGACACTCCGGGAGCAGTATGAACTGGCACCGCAGCGCAGTCTCACCTGGAGCAGCGCCCCGGCCAGGCCACTGAATCACCCGCAGCGGCGCGTGGCGGCCCTTGCGGCCAGCGTGCTGCAATGGCGCCGCATCTCCCCCCTGCTCTGCGCGTCAAGCGCCCGCGAGCTGACCACCGTACTCAGCAGCATATCCCACCCATTCTGGGATACACATTATACCCTGGCCTCAGGTCCCATCCGCAAGCGGACCGCCCTGGTGGGATCCCAGCGCATCTCGGACTTTCTCATCAATCACGTGTTCGTGCAGGACGAAAGCCCGCATGCGTGGCAAAGCTACCTCACCCTCAACGGAGGGCCGCTACCCGGCAGCATCCAGCGCACGGTCCGGCAGCTCTTCGGCGAGCGTAACGACCTGAGAAAACTGCTGCGGCATGCATACGCCCAGCAGGCCCTGCTGCAGATAGATGCGGACTTCTGCGCCCGCAATATCTGCCAGGATTGCGCCTTTCCCACCCAGCTCTGCCAGTGGGCTGACTGAGAAGCCGGAGTATCAGCGGGTCAGCTGGCGGCAGGCTTTCACCGTATTGGCCATGAGCATGGCAATAGTCATGGGCCCCACCCCGCCCGGAACCGGCGTGATGAATGAGCACTTATCCTTGACCGAGTCAAAATCCACATCGCCCACAATGCGGTAGCCGCGGGGGCGGCTCGCATCCTCAATGCGGTTGATACCCACGTCCACCACCACGGCGCCTTCTTTCACGAAATCCGACGTCACCATCTCCGGGCGTCCCACGGCCGCCACCAGGATATCCGCCGTGCGGCACAGGCCAGGCAGGTCTTTCGTGCGGGAATGTGCAATTGTCACCGTGGCGTTGGCTTTTTTAGCGACCAGAAGATTAGCCATGGGCTTACCCACAATCATGCTGCGGCCAATCACCACGGCATGCTTACCGGCAGTTTCAATTCCGTATGCCTTGAGCAGCTCCATACACCCCAGCGGCGTGCAAGGCACAAAGCCCTCCTCATCCTCAAGCACCAGTTTGGCCACATTCACCGGGTGGAAACCGTCCACATCCTTGCGGGGGTCAATATTCTGGATGACAGCCTCCTCATCAATGTGGGGCGGAGGCGGGCTCTGCACCAGGATGCCGTGGATGCGGTCATCCGCATTCAGCTGGTGAATCAGCGCCACCAGCTCCTCCTGGGTCGTCTCTGCAGGCAGGGCCCACTTCTGGGAATAGAGTCCCAGCTCGGCGCAGGCTTTTACTTTTGAACCCACATACACCTGAGATGCGGGGTCATCACCCACAAGCACCACCGCCAGCCCCGGGGTCTTTCCCTGCGCTTTCAGTTCCGCAATTTCATCCATCAGGCCCTCACGCACGCGAGCAGCCACCACTTTTCCATCAATCAAGGTCGGGTTCATTGTTTTTCCAATTATTTTTCAAGGGGTTCAAAATCCGGGCGACCACCAGCCATGGCCTGTTCCAACTGCTCAAGCCAGGCCGTCTGGGCATCATCATCCAGGTTTCGCGGCACGTATATCGGAGCCTTGACCATGAAGGTGACGCGGGAAAAGGGTTTCGGTATCGCAAAGCCGTCCCAGGCTTTGGCGATGCGCCAGCAGTTGGACAAATCAACGCATACAGGCAGAATAGGAAGGCCGGAAGCCGAGGCCAGGCGCACCACTCCAGCGCGGCATTTGTATATCGGCCCCTTAGGACCATCCGGCGTGATGCACATACTGCAGCCGTCCTGCACCTCGCGCAGCATATCACGGAAGCCGGCAGCTCCGCGGCGATGGCTGGAGCCCCGCACCGCGCGGAACCCGTAGAGCGCCGCCACCGTGGCCAGCAGAGCGCCATCCTTGCTGGCGCTGGTAAGCAGGCAGATAGGCAGTGAGCTTTTCACCATGTAGCGGTACATATAACAAGGTGCAAACACGCGGTTGTGCCACAAGGCCAGAATGCACTGCTTATTCCCCAGCACAGGCTGCGCCTCATCCTGAATAATCACACGTTTGCGCAGCGTCACGCAGACCGCGCTGATTAAAAACCAGACAATGTACCCCAGTGGCCGGGTCCACCATTTTGATCTTTTCTCAATACCCATCGACGTAGCCTATTGATTAAATGACAGGAATATCAGAACGGAACCGCGGGAGCAAACGGGTCCTCCTTCGTCTCGAAGGGGTTGCTCTCGTCCAGCGTACGGAGGGGAGCATCAGGAGTCTGGGCGGGTGAATCCAGGGGGGAACTCAAACCACCCCCTGAGCTCTGAGGCGCCAGCAACTGCTCAGTAAGCTTGTTTACGTCCAGCTGGTTGAATGGAATACGCTCCGGACGGCTTCGGCGTTCCGCGGCGGCGCGAGCCTCCACCTCTGACATGTCATCCCCGGGCATGTTGCCGCGACCGCGCAGTTTTGTGCTCAGCACAGCCCACTCAGTCTGCTGGGTAAAGATGGGGTCGGGATGCCCGTCCGGGTACTCGACCCGCGCCAGCGGCAGGGGAATGCCGTAGCTGAGCTCTCCGCTCATTTCATTACCGGCATTCAGCGAAATCACGCCTTTGAGTTCCACCAGGTCACGCTCCAGCATAGCCCCCCGGGGCAATTCCAGGGAAAGAGTATCTGCCTCCTGACGCAGTACAACCCACCCGCGATGCAGCGACAATGGGTTATACCGGCGACGCTTGGACGGTTCGATATGCTCGGTGATAGCCATGAGAGCCGGGAAGGAGCTCAGGCAGATATCCTTGAGGTGGAACTCACCCTGAAACACCGGAGAAGGCCCGCTCAGCTCGATTGTAGACTTGCCTGTCAACTTGCCATGCGTCACTGCAACAGTCCGCGCCGTGAAAAACTCCTCGAAGCGTCCCCCTGTAAAATCCGCCAGGCTCATGTTGTCGGTCTCCACGGCATACGGGCCGGCAAAGCCAGCGCCCTGCGCTATCTTGCCGGCAAACGCAATGGAAGTGCGGCGCTGCTCGACTGCAGTCGAGGCATCGTCTGTGGTTCCGCTGAAGGAGAAATCATCAATCCCGGAGTTCGTCACATGAGCCTTACCCTCACGGATACGAACTGATTTCCAGCCCTTGATATCCAGGGTTCCCTGCTCCAGCATCACAATTGATGAACTGCGGGCCTTATCCGGGTAATACATGTAGGCGTGCGTATTGCGCAACGCCACGCAGCCGGGTTCCTCACCGGCAAATTGTACCGTCAGGTCCTTGCAATCAAGCCGTCGGAACCTCCAGAGCTCGCGTCCCTGGAATGCCGGCATCTCCATCCTGGTCCCGGAGCGAAGCACCAGCAGCGCCCGCTCCATGCTCAGAGCCTCACCCTTGATAACACCATCAATAAAGCTCAGGATATCAAGCTCAGCCTCCACGCCGCTCAGTTCCACACGCTCCAGCATGCTGGATTCCGGGAACTCCGCCACCACAGTGTTGAGACGCAGGGTTGTTCCCTCCACGCCGGCGCCTTCCATCTGCACCGAAGTGGCTCCCCAGGCCGACTGCAGAGCCGACTGGCAGGATGCCATATATGCCGAACTCGACATAGACGACATCCGGTAGAACAGGAACCCCGCAACCAGCACCGCCACAAGGAACAGGCTCACCAGAACAAGGAAAAAACAGCGACGGCTGCGGCGGCCTTTATCCGCAGCAGTCAGCATTACCCGCTTTTTCCTTGTGACGCGGATAACCTTGCTGCCATCCGCGCGCACCACCACCTCCCGCCTCCGCTCCTGCGAAGGCTTGTCCTCATTCAATTGCTTGATTATACCGCGAACCTGAGTCAGGTTCTCCTCCTCATCATTATACGAATCGTCTTTATCGACCATGATTTATTTTCTTTTAATCCGTCAGGTCCGATGGACGCTTTCCGGTTCCAATCTCGCGTCCGGTCGGGTCAACTATATCAACCTTCACGAACACAAGGAAAGCTTTGCGAATCTTCTCTTCACCCTCGGAGCGGAACAGTCGGCCCACCATGGGCAGGTCCCCGAGCATGGGTATCTTATCCTCGTAACGCACTGAACGGTATTCCTTCAAACCACCCATCACCACCACGGAGCCGGAACCCACCGTCAGCTTCGTATTTTCGAGGCGCCGCTTGAACACAGGTTTTAAAATCATATTTTCCGTCAACACCATGTGCTTCGGCTTGACGGATGTCTCTGCCAACATAACGGAATGAATCGGGGTACCCCAGTTAATAAAGCCCTCAAACTCGTTGATGGTAACCGTAAGAGCAAGTGTCACCAGGTTACCGTCCGGGGATACAGAGGCATTATGAATCTGCACTATGGACCCTACGCCGCCAGTAGAATCCTCGGTCATGCCGTAGCGGATGAATGACTCCGGGTGGGAGGGCGCAGCGATGGTTGTCTGACCATAATGCTGGGTATTGTTATTCCAGTTATTGTTGTTGTTATTGTTATTA
>JAFVQN010000050.1 GCA_017504805.1 Akkermansia sp.
ATGGGGGTACGGGACATAGTCTTATAAATGTCTTGTTATGACGCGGACAAGACTACCCCGAAACCGCCGCCAAGTCAAGCGCAAAAAGCTACCGCTGCCCTGGCGGGCACACGTGTCCCAAAGATTTGGGACACGTGGATTTACGATTGACAATTTACGATTGACGAATTGAAAGTTAGCGGCTTACGCCGACAGAATCTCAAATGAGCGCTTACTGCCGATGGCGAGGCGGGAGATACCCCACTACGAATTTTCTCACAGAACACTTTGCCTTTATGTCGTTCAGGGCTATTTTTCCATAATCTTTGGGACACGTGTGCCTGGCGGGCAAAAAAGGAACGAGAAAACATCCAGCTTGACTTCCATCCTGTCGGATGTAGAATACAAGCGTGCGTAAGCTCCTGCTATTCATTCTGATTCTAACCCCGGTCATCCTCATGGTGTTCAGCCGCCAACCACCGGAAGACCGGGTGACCACCGCCCGGAAGCGTGCGGCGAAGGAATGGACCGCTCACTTCGGCAAACCGGTTTTCATCCGTATCATCAAAGAGGAGCGCCTGCTTGAACTCTGGCTGCAGGAGCCGGACAAAGGCACCTGGAAATGCCACAAATCCTATACCATAGCCGGAATGAGCGGCAGTATCGGCCCCAAAACCGCCGAGGGTGACAAACAGGCGCCGGAGGGATTCTACCGGGTATACCCCCGCAGTATGAACCCCCGCAGCAAGTTTCACCTGGCTTTCAATATAGGCTACCCGAACCGCTACGACCGGGAGCTGGGTCGCACCGGCAGCTTCATCATGGTACACGGCAGCATCTGGTCCGTGGGGTGCTTTGCTATGACCGATGCCGGGATTGAAGAGATCTACACCCTGGTGAACGAGGCCTTCAAGGCAGGGGCAGAGAGCGTCCCGGTACAGATATATCCCTTCCGCATGACCGCAGAACGCATGAGAAAGGAAAAGGGAAACACGCACTATGCCTTCTGGCAGCACTTGCACCCCGGCTGGCAGCACACAGAAAACCGGCAGGAGCCTTACCCTGATACCGATACTCCATGATTCACCGATTTCAGCCCATCCCCCCTTCGTGTCCATACAAACCGAACTGGCCATTGCGGCTGGCGATTTCGGCAGCCCTTGGCTTGCTGGCAGGTCTTCTCTGCTGGTGCTGCGGCGGGGCGCATCCCGCTGCATGGTTCTGCGGTGCTGCGTGCTTCACCCTCTCCATCTGCCTGCACCAGGATATCGAGATGAAGTACGCACCGGACACGCGCGCAGGAGACTACCTGAGTGGTAAATGCAATGCGTGGCGACTCATCCGCAGCGGTATCCTTCTCTACCGCGAAGGCAAGCCCGGCCTGTGCATTTTCCTACCGTGGGCAAGCTTGCAGGAAGCCAGGATGGCAGCCGACGGCATCAGCCTGTGGAATGAGGAAACAGACACCTTTTTCCTGCTGCCGATTGCCGGAAGTGAGAAGGAAACAACACTTCTCCTGATTCAAGGACAGATTACTGAAAACAGAGTAGACGTAGAAGAGACAGAGGCTTATGAAAAAGCGGTCTTCTTCATGGGGGCCCCGTTTAATATCCCTGTATTACCCTGCGCACTCACAGCGCTACCTTGGTTCATCCTCGGAGCAATCAGTCCCTTTCTCTTCCCAGAATCCGCACCCATTTGCGCGGTTTTTCTGACGTTTGGAAGCGCATGCGCCACAGCAAATCACTACGACCTTGAAGAGGATTTCCTCAGTACAAGCTACGTCGGGGAAGAAGTCCGCAGAAGCGGCAGCGGCATCATCACTCGCACGGATGGGGGACTCACCTTCTATATTCCCTGGGATGACATGGAAGACGCCACTATCACAGCGGCAGACTCCGTCTTTCTGAAAATGCGCGGCGAGCGGGTCGGGCTTGTGCTCACGAACCTTGATGGCCAGATGCCTGTGCGGATAGCGCGCAGGTACACCAGAATTCATCGGTGGATATGCAACATCGGCAGATTTGCCCTCGTTTTTGCGTCCGCCATTGCCGGTATGCTGTGGCACACGTTGTGGAATTGAAAATTCTCAGTAAAAACGGACGATTCTGCTTGAAAAACGGCGGTTGTCGGGGTATGTTATAAAGCAAATGAGTGACGGCCCCGAGCAGAATAACGAGAAGCGCACTGTACCCGGCGTATTTGTGTGGGATATGGTGCGCAAAGCGTTGCGCGCTGCGGAGGAAGGCGTGTATTGCTGGTTGTTCGAGAACGACGAAATCTTCTACACTGAGCAGTGCGTGAAAATGATGGGCATGTCCATGAAGGACTGGGCTCCCAATATCTTCACCGAGCCGGAGAAAACCATTCATCCGGAGGATGTAAGCTTCTTCACCACTACAGTAAAGCGCTATATTGACCGCCCCACCTACAACCCTCTGCGTGTGGAAGTGCGCCTGCTCAACCAGCACAACCGCGGCTGGCGCTGGGTGCGAATCAATGGTCTGCTGGAGTACGACGCTGATAAGAAGCCGTGCCGGCTGGTTGGTGTGTGGGTGGATATCACCCGCCGCAAGATGGCAGACCTGCACGCCATGGAAGACCGCGACCTCTTCCGCACGCTCATCAACTACCTGCCGGACAACATCTACTTCAAAAACCGTGAGTCCCGCTTCGTCATTGCCAATGAAGCCACCGCGAAAAAAATGAAGGTACGTACCCCTTCCGACCTCATCGGCAGCCGGGACTCCAACTTCTTTGCGCCGGAAATGTGCGAAATCGCCCGCACAGAGGAAGCCGAAATCATGGCCACCGGCAAGCCTATTCTCAACCGCATCCACCACGAAAAATGGAAAGGCGGCAAATCCACCTGGGGCCGGGTCTCCAAATTCCCGTGGTACGCAGCGGATGGTTCAGTCAAAGGCATCGTGGGTATCTCCAGCGATGTCACAAAACTCATCGAGACTCAGCAGAAATACCAGCGCATAGCCAAACAACTGGATGAAAAGAACAAGCTGCTGGAGAAGGAGATTACCCTGGCCCGCGAGGTGCAGCAGGCGCTGCAGAATGTCTTTGTGCCTGACCGCGAATGGAAGCACATCGACGGCAGCACGCGCAGAGCGCGTTTCCACCATGTCTACCTACCCTCAGCCGGCGTGGCTGGTGACTGTTTCGAAGTATTCCCCGTAGGCCAGAGCGGCGTGGGCATGCTCATCTGCGATGTCATGGGACACGGCGTGCGTGCAGCACTCATCGCGTCAATGATGCGCGGTCTCATGGCCCAGCTGTCCAACCTGGCCGATACGCCGGCACTCTTCCTCTCCTCCCTGAACCGGCAGATGTACCGCATCTTCAGCCAGGCAAACATCACCATGTTTGCCTCCGCCTGCTACGTATATCTGGACCTGGACCGCCGGCGTCTCACGCTGGCAGGAGCCGGTCACCCGGCGCCGATTGTGCTGCCACGGGATGCCAGGGCATTCCAACCGGCTATTCCCCGCACCCCGGCGCTGGGGCTGCTGGAGAATGCCATGTTCCGCGAAAGCGAAATACGGCTGGAAGATGGCATGAAACTCATGCTCTTCACCGATGGACTCACCGAGGCTCAGGACGCCACTGGTGATGAACTGGGAGCCCCGCGGATTATGGATTTCCTGCAGGAGCGCCAGCCCCGGAGCATCCGCGAAATGATTGACATAGCCCTGGCCGGCATGCACCAGTTTACCGGCAGCGTGCAGCAGGATGACGATATCTGTCTGCTCGGCGTTGAATTCAATGAGGAATAAGCCGGAAAACACCTGATTTTCCGCCATTCCGCGCAAAAAATGATTGCATTGGCGCGCATTTCGGGGTAGTCTATCTGGCGGTAACCGATTTTACAATCATGAGCGAAGAAAAGAGCCAGGGGAATGCCAATTCCCTCAATCTGTCAGACCTGGCAGATTTCCAGTTCGGGCCGGCCTGGGCGCGCCCGGGTGCAGCCGCCACCCCCACGTATACCAGCGCCCCGCGTGAATCTCGTGCGCCCCGCCGCAAAGAGGTTGGCGAGCGTCGCAGTTTCAATCGCGACCGCCACAGCAGCAACGCCGGCGATGCCCCCCGAGCCCCACGCAAGGGAGACCGCCCGCAGAAGCGCGAACCCCGCCGCGAGCCAAAGCCGCAGCGTGAGCTGCCAGCCCCGGCAGAAGGGTTCCGCGTTGAGCTGCGCCCGGCCAACAGCATTCTGGAACTCTTCGCCGCCAACATCCAGAAACAGAAGCGCGCCCTGCCCCTCATCGATCTGGCACGCGTCGTCATGGGCGACAAGGCCCGCTACGACCTCGTCTTCATGAAGCTGGAGAACGGCCCCATGCTCATTCATTCCACCAAGGGCGACCAGGCCTGCTGGCTTACCGAGGCTGAGGCGGTGGCTTACCTCTGGAAAGCCCCCTGGTTCTCCGAGCTCTACACCAGGGAGGAAATCGAGGTGGAAGCGCCCAAGGGCAATTTCACCGCCGTGGCCGTCTGTTCCCTGGGTGGCGAACTCATCGGGCCGGTGACCTGGCACGGATACCAGGCTGCGCTCATGAACCTTTACCGCAACAAGTACTCCACCATGCCGCTGGATGTGTTCAAAAACCGCATCTCGGTAGATAAGACGGAGGAAACCGTGGCAGCCTGGGTGCAGGCTGCCAGCCACAAGACCGTGTGGAAACCCACCCGCGAGGGGGCTGCCGATACCGTGCTGGAAGATGCCCGCGCCGTGGAGGCCGACTTCCTGGCCAACCACTACAGCAGCGTGTATGAAGTAGTGGACAAAGTGTTCATCAACGGCTCCACCCCGCGGGCCGTGCTTTCCCCGGGCATTGCGGCCCATGTGGCTATCCTTTCCGATAAGACCCGCCGCTTCCCGCAGATGCTCATCCCGAACCTCTGCCACGGCATGGCCCGCCACCACATGCCCATCTACAAGTGGCACGGCAATCACTTCACCGGCCCGAGCCGCGTGCGCGCCCTGCCCGCAGATACAGTGCTGGCAGACCGCATGATGGCCATCATGAACTGGGCAAAGGAGAACTCCGGCAAGAAGGCCGACATCATGTTCGCCGAGCTGAGCGGAGTTTCCGCCGGTGAGGACGAGGCCAGCCGCCAGGCTGCCACAGATGCGCATGCTCCCTATGTGGCCGATATGATCTGGCTGCTGGAGCAAGGCTACATCGTGGTGACCAGCGATAATGCCGTGTGGTTCCCCAAGGGAGACCTGGCACCCGAACCTGTCACTAAGCCCCAGCCCCGCAAAGGCGGCAGCAAGAAAGGCAGGAAAGCCCCTGCCCCCAAACAGGGTGAGCAGTCCAAGGACTGATTCTAACCAGCAAGCTCATTAAGACATCCCCGCCGGAGGTAATTCCGGCGGGGTTTTCATGTAAGGATCCATCCGTATTCCTCACTCTCGCACGTAGAGGATGTATTCCGGTCGCCGGGCGAAGGAACCGAATGCAGGATTCAAATCAGAATGGCGAAGCGCTCTGTATCTGTCAGGCGCATTCTGAAGCAGTTCTCTATCTCCCTTTTCGTTACATACGGACCCGATTGCATAGCGAGGGGAACGCTTACGGATGGACTCGCTCAGTTCCTCGCGGTGTTGCGCATAGCCACCTGGCACCATCGAGGGGATAAAATGAGCCCCCATGGGTACTGTCCCGGTCAGACGGTGCAGGTGCAAAGCGCCCTCGACATCGAGAATCACCACATCGGTTTTATCGCCTTGAGATAATTCGCGGACAAGCTCTTGAGTCACAATTTTCATTTCAGCATTGCCATTATGCGGCTTCAGGAATTGCACTACGAGCGGCAAACCGGCAGCAAAAGCCAGCACACTGGCCAGCGCCGCAGCTCCGCCCCATTTGACCAGACGTCCCTTCCACGCAGCAAACAGAATAAGACCAGGCAACCAAAATACACTGAATACAAAAGCGTAGTGAATATATCTCCGCGAGCCGCAATAGGCAGCATAGACAGATACAGCCAGGGAAATAAGCAGCACGATAAAGGCTGGAGTCACTCTGCGAACTCGCCAGAAAAAGGGCACTAACAGGCATGGCAGCAGGGTCAGCCAACCGATGACTGCAGCCAGCCACTCCGGCAGGGCCTGATGCAGATGCAATGGCACCAGCTCCGAAGCCAGCAGCCAGCCGAGTGAGCCCAGCATAGATTCTGACCATGGAGCAGAGCCATATTGCCACGCAATCTCCACATATTCGTGCCAGAGCGGTCGGAGGGCATCATGGGCGTAAAAGTAACTCAGCACCGGCACCAGCATAACTGCGGCTCCCAGCATCTGAAGAAATCCTGCCCGCCACCAGTAGTGACCGGCAGCAAGTACCCCCCACAGGCAAAATGGCAGCCAGAACACAGCCTGATTATACTTTGCCAGTAATACCACAGCCAGAGAGAAGCCCAGGAGGAGCTGCACACCTGCCGGCGGCTCACCTTCATCTACCACCCAGCGAGCCAGCCAGAACAGCGCCATCTGCTGCAGCACCCAGGTTATTTCTGCCGGGTGCAGAGAGAAATACAAAATGGCAACGCTATAAATTCCGAGCACACCGAGTGCCTCGGAACGTGAGACAAACAGGCGGGCTGTACGGTAGGCAAACAGTAACCCCAGCCCCACCAGCGGAGATTCCAGCAGGCAGGCCCCAAGAAAACGGCCGGGGGTAAGCAACGAGCCTGCCCCATGCAGCAGAAACACCAGAGGACCTTTCAAATCCGTCAGCTCCACATATGGTAAACGCCCCTGCATCCACCCCTGCCCGATGAGGTAGTATATGTTGAGGTCATATTCCGGGCGCAGGTGCATGCTCACGCTCGATGGACTGAAGCCGAAACGCATGATTACAAAGGCAGCCAGCGTACCCAGCAGGTACACCAGCCAGCATTCTCTGGCAGATGCTCGCGTTTCCATTGGTTACAATATAACGCACGCCAGCACACAAGGCAAGCGGCATCGGTGTCAGTTTGAGCTTGACATTCTGCGGTTCTGCCCCCAGAATAAGGCACCTGCGGTGCATCCCCGCTACATATCTGACCATGCTTCTGACTGTAAACCAATACGGCGATTCCGTCCTCCGCGCAGTGAGTGCGCCGGTGGAACATGTTGACGACGAACTCAAGAACCTGGTGGAAAACATGCTCGAAACCATGTATGCCGCCGAAGGAATCGGGCTGGCAGCTCCCCAGGTGGGGCTGAATATCCGCCTGGTGGTCATCGATATCCCCGAGGACGAGGAAGAGGGCGCCGAGCCGGAGATGATTATGGTGAATGGCGAGGAAAAGCCCATGCGCAGCATCATGCCGCTGGTGTTCATCAACCCGGAAATTGAACCCTACGGCAAGCAGTATCTCTTTACCGAAGGCTGCCTGAGCGTGCGCAACATCCGCGCCAATGTGGCCCGGCCGGAGTTTGTGAAAGCGCGTCTTCCCCAGCTGGACGGCAGCGTGCTGGAGCTGGACTGCGGCGGTCTGCTGGCCCGCTGTCTGCAGCACGAGTGCGACCATCTGGACGGGTTCCTCTTTGTGGACCGCGTGTCCTCTGCCGCCAAGATTACGCTGACCAAGAAGCTCAAGAAGCTCGCCTCCATGCGCTGAGCCTGGCGGCTTCCAGAAGCGTGGCATAAACCGTCCATCTGCTGATTTTCACCCTTTCCGACCCTGCGCGCTGTTTTATAAGCCGCAGGGTCTTTTGTCCCAGCAGCGCAGGCAGCATGGCTGTAAACCGCAGGCGGAACGTTCCCAGGCGGCGGGCATAGTCAAGGCCATCCCACAAGAACCAATATGCCCGATTGTGCCACCATTCAGGAGTCGTACAAGGATGCATTGTTTTTCCACGCTCCCGATACGGGCTTAAATAAACACGTCCGCGGGCAGCATCTTCATCCATATCCCGCAGAATGTTGACCAGCTGGAGCCCCTGCCCATAACGCACCGCGGCCTGAGCCATGATGTCTCGACGTTCCGGGGGGCAGAATTCCGCGCCCATGGTAGCCAGCCCCAGGTCGGTCCAGAACTCGCCCACGCAACCGGCCACCAGATAAGTATAACGGAGGGTTTCACCGGCGGACTCCACCACCTCATGTTCATCAAAATAGGACAAATCCCACAGCTGGCCCTTCACAATGCGAGATAACACACGGCGCAGCAGCTGCCGCTCCACCTCGCTGACCTGGGCCAGTTCCTCCAGGCATTCCCCGAAGCGGCGCAGAAGGGTTGCTTCGCTCTCCTTGGTCTGCGCCTCTGCCATTTCACCACGAAGCAGACGCAGCAACGCCTCCTGCTCATCTGCCGACAGGTCACCCAGCACTGCGCGCCGCATCTGCCGCAGCACTTCTTCGCGCTTACCGGGAGCGGCGGTTGAAGTGTCCGCCACGCTGTCCGTAGCTCGGGCCAGCATATAGCCCAGGGCAATCCCACGCCGCATGGCCGGCGGCAGCCACACCATGCTCAGGTAAAACGAGCGGGAAACCGCCTTGAGCAGCGCAAAATCCATAATCAACTAAGCTGGCGCAGAGCACCGCGGATAAGTTCATCCGTTCCGGCCTGCGGGTTATCCTTGAGCAGCTTCAGAATCGCCTTGCGCGCCTCGGCCTGCTTGAAGCCCAGCGCCACCATGGCCAGCTCGGCATCTGAGGCCGCTTGAGTGGTGGTTCCCTGCTGCTGGGCTTCCCAGGTGGAAGCCACGCCAATCTTATCCTTCAGCTCCAGGATGATACGCTCGGCAGTACGTTTACCCACCCCCTTGGCGCGGGCTATGGACTGCACATCCCCCTGCACTACAGCCTGCTTGAAGGTGTTGACATTCAGGCTGCTGAGAATAGCAATGGCCGTAGCCGGACCAATTCCGCTCACCCGGTCAATCAGCAGGCGGAAGATATCGCGTTCCGCATCTGTGGCAAATCCATAAAGCACCTGGGCATTCTCGCGAATGTGCATGTGAATCTTGAGCATGATACCCTGCCCGACCAGCGGGTTGAGCATATCAAAAGTGGACAGGGGAACAGTCACCTCATAGCCGACCCCGTTCACATCCACCACCAGACACTGGGGCAGAGCCTCAGCCACGGTACCGCGCAGAAAAGAAATCATGGCTGAGTCGGGGCGGGTTGGGGTTTAGGCGCCAGCAGGTCCTCCACCTGCTGGAACTTTGCGTGTTCTGTGATACCGCCCATTTCACTGAGCAGCTCCTGAACCCTGCTGTTCAGGCGTTCATAATTGATGGGAGCGTTCTCCGGTTCCCTGGAGCCGGGAAAAATGATGTAGCTGACCCCCAGGTGGGAGACGGGACGTGCAAAGGGAGTCGCCTTGGGGTTGATGAGGCGTGCCAGTCGCAGCGAACCTTCACCCGCCTTGAAACGAGGGCCGTAATCCCCCACAATGGCCGGGAAAATGCGATCCTCCACCACCACGGCGGCGTAATCTCCCAGCTGCGGACGGTAGGCATCATTATCCCCACTCTTGAAGGTCAGTGGCACCACAATGAACGTATCATACTCAGCCAGCAGGAAGCTGTACTTCTTGAGGTCATGCACCACATTCTTTGCATATTGCAGAGAATCCGCATTTGCCTTCTTATCCTTGGAAAGCTTGCGAACGCGCTCTTCCCAATGCGGCAGCAAGGGGTTCGGCGTGGTTCCCAGCTTGCGCCAGCGGTACGACGTCATGGGCTGGTAATAATCACTGTTCTTCACCTTGGCGGGCATATCCGGCAGGCGGTCTCCATCAGACCCGTCGGACACCACATCCATATCGGCCTGTACCCAGAGCACCTTGCGACCGGTATCCGGGGCCTCAATTTCCAGGATGGTATCAGTATCGTAGTAATTGTGGCGGTCCAGCAGTCGGGAGAGAGTGGCAGCCTCCTTGCGCATGCGGTTCTGCTTGTGGAGATAGATTGCCTGGAACCACTGGGAGACACGGGCCTTACCCATAAAATCGGCGTAGCGGGTAAACAGATCCGGCAGCCGAGGGTTGGCCAGTTTCAGCGTTTCACCATCCGCAGCCTGAGGCAGGCGCAGATTGAGCGAAACACGCAGCTGGTATGCTTCCCTGGCCTTGCGGTCCTGAGAAGCGGTGCTGCCCTGCTCAAACATGACCGAGCTGAAAACATTTAACCCGGGCGTCATTGAATTGATATGCTCATAGCGCCCCGGCTCCACTTTCTCCGGCAGAGCGGGAGGGAATGGCGGCAGTGTTATGGCAGGCATGCTGAATGCCTCCTGCGGAGCCCAGGGCTCCACCTCAATATCATCCTCAGCATCGGCAGCAGGCGGAGTAGAAGCGACGGGCTGTGTCCCGGGCGCTTCCGGAGCCTTGACCACCGGCTTGACCACCTTCCGTTTCTTCTTCCTGACAGGCTTCTCTTTCTCGGTAAGCACCTTGACCAATTCTGCCGGATACGGTGTATACAGGGATCCCGCAGCAATCAACAATACAGCCAGCAGGCTGAGCCGGAACCAGGTGAATATCTTTATCTTATGCTTGCGATGAAACAATTGTTTCATAAGGGAGTCTCTCTTAATTTTCCTGAAGGGGTTCTACCTTGCGTGGGCGGCAGCCCATAACCAGCCGCAGCAGCCACAGGGGAGTATTGCGCAACAGCCAGCCAATCAGGCGGATGCGAAGGGAGGGATAATAGCGGGGGGAGTTGTTTTCAAGAGCAGCCATGGCGCCGCTCACCACCTCTGAAACAGAAGTATACACCCATTTCTTGAAGGAGGAATAACCGTTCGAGCATCCACTGCGGCGGGCTACCTCGCCAAATCCGGTATGCACCGGACCGGGACACACGGCCACAACCGGAACCCCAGCCTTGCGCACTTCCAGCCGGATGGCTTCCGAGAACGACGCCACAAATGCCTTGGATGCCGCATACACCGCAAAATCCGGAATAAACAGGTCTGCCGCGAGCGAGGCAATGTTGATGATCCCCCCACCCTGACACACCATACGCGGCAGCACAGCCCGGGTCAGCTCCGCAACGGCCAGCACATTAACCTGCAGCATCTGATTGTTGCGTTCTTTGGAGCTGGACATATACTCACCATAATCCCCCAGCCCTGCATTATTGATAAGCAGAGTCTTACCCTGGGGCAGCGCCTCAATCTCCTCAATGAGAAGCCCTCGCGACGCCTGCGATGCAAGGTCACAGGCCCGCACCGTAATCTGCAGACTGGAATTGGCAGCACGCAGTTCGTCCGCCAGCTCCATGAGAATATCCTTACGGCGAGCTACCAGCACCATGTGTGTGCACTCCCCCACCAGACGGCGCGCAAACGCCATGCCGAATCCAGAAGATGCACCCGTTATAATGACATGCCCGTACATTGTATTCCTATCATGCCATAAATCTGCCTGCGTAGCAAGCACAAAAGGCACATCAGCACCACTCCAGGACAAGAGCATCCCCTGGCTCCAGGGCTACAGGCATGCCTGATTCCTCCAACTGGGTATCATCCGTGTGGATGATGGGCTGGCGCTCATCCAGCAAGGAGACAAAAACATAGTTACCCGGTTTCCGGCCAGCCCAGGCTCGGGCATGAGCCGGTATGTGCAGATGCGTTTCTACCGCTTGCGTTGCACTGAAATTACAGACTACCAGTATGGCGGATTTCGCTTTCTGGTTGTAGCGGAGAAAGGCATACAGATGATGCCCGGAAACATGGTCTCCAGGCAGGCGCCCGTACCCGGGCGTATCCCGGTTGGCCCAGTTCAGGCCATAAAACTCCCCCCTGGAAAGAGCCGGGTGCTGCAGCAGCGTCAGCAACCGGGCCGTAAAGGCTCGTAATTTCTGCTGTCCGGGGGTCATGCGGGCGCCGTCGAACAAGCCACCATTGGTCCAGTTCTGAAAATGCGGCAGGCTTGTATAGTCAAAAATACTGGTGCGGCCATTATCTCCGCCATAACCACCGGGGCCATCGGCCCGCTCCCCCGCCTCCTGACCATTATACACCAGGACCGGGCCGCAGGTGGTGCAATACTGGGCCACCATCACTGCGCGGCTAACCAGACCGCCCACCCCGCCCCAGTACTGGGGGGCGGCCAGACGGGGTTCATCATGATTCTCCACATAACGCACCCCCTTGTAGAAAAGCGGGTTCTGCGGCAAGTGGAGCGTATCCAGGTCATTTGCCCAGGACCCGCCTTCGTATATCTTGCGCAGGGCTTCATACGAAACACCGTCATACACGCCATCAAAACCGGCCTCCAGCAGCGCCCGGTGTACCGGGCCATCCACCAGTTTCAGGTGATCATCATACCCCTCTGCCATGAAGAAAGCAGAACAATCACGCAAGCGGGCGTGGGCAATAATCCAGCGCCAGAACGGCAGTGGAATCATGTGCGCCATATCGCAGCGGAATCCCCCCACCCCCATATCCTGCCAGTATGCCAGCACCTCATTCATGAGCTGCCAGGTGCGTGGCAAGGCATACTCCGGAGCCAGCAGGCTGGGCAATGCTGCTGCGGCCGATGCTCCATGCCGGTAATCGGTACCGTAATTGAGTTTCACGGTTTCGTACCAATCATAGGCCCCGGGGGTCCAGCTTGCCACATTATTGCCCGTCACGCGCCCCATGCCACGTTCCGGCGCATACTCACCATCCGGCATGGTCATGGGCATATCTGTCCGGTGCGGTTCCAGATAGTAAAAGGCATTATCCCGGGCAAAAAATACTTCCGCGTTATCATAGGCACCGAAAGTACTCTCCGGCCGCACCCGGGAGCGATATTGGCGCGATACGTGGTTCGGCACAAAATCGATGACAGGCACCATGCCCCAGCGGCGGCACCGGCGGAGTAAGGCTGCAAACTCCGCACGGCGCGCCTCCACGCACTCTGCCAGGTCCGGGTCCACATCGAAATAATCAGTCACGGCGTATGGGCTGCCTGCCAGGCCCTTCACAACGCAGGCCGGGTCTGCCGGCAGGCCGTCGTATTCACTTCGCGTAGCATGTCGCAACACTCCCGTCAGCCAAAGATGCGTCACTCCCATGCGTGCAATTGACTCAAGGGCGGCATCTGTTACAGCATTGAACGTGCCGCAGCCATTCTGCTCGCGCGAGCCCCAGGGGATGGCCCCTGTGCTGAAATTAGAAAAATGCCGGACAAAAAGCTGATAAATGACAGGGCGCATGATGAAGCTCTATTGCGGCATCGTACCACAGCCCACACCCCAGTTCAAGAATAATCGTCTATCATCCGCTCTTTACCCACACGTGTCCCGAATCTTTGGGACACGCGTGGCAATCTACTCACGGCGGTTTCAAACTGCTTGATAATTTTCTCTGCAACTTGACAAAAGCCCTGCCCACTGGTACATTAGATAATCATGAGTACTCCCCGCATAGTAGAGGCGCGTATTGAAATTCCCATGGGAAGCCGCAATAAGTATGAAGTCGACGAAAAAACCGGACGCATCAAGCTGGACCGCGTTCTGTACTCGTCTGTTTATTACCCGGCAGAGTATGGTTTTGTGGAAGATACACGCTATCTCGACGGTGACCCTCTGGATATCCTCGTGTTCACCTCAGCTCCCACTTTCCCTGGCTGCTACGTGGATTGCCGCATCATCGGCGGCATGGACATGATTGACGGTGGTAAGCCGGACGTCAAAATACTGGCCGTCAACGTGGGCGACCCTCGCTATGACCACGTCAACACGCTTGAGGACCTCCCGCCCCACTACCTGCAGGAAATCCAGAACTTCTTCCTGACCTACAAGACCTTGCAGAACAAAAAAACAGAGGTCGGAGACTTCTTCGGCGTCGAAACCGCCTGCCGCATCATCGATGCTTCCTTTGAACGATTCGCTGCCGAGCAAAGCTGATTTTCACTACCCTTTTGATACATTGCAGCCTCGGGAAACTCGTTCCCGGGGCTTTTTTTGTCAGGGATACTGAAATATTGAAAAAAATGATTGACAAAAGTGTTAGTCAGGACTAAACTCTGCCCGTCTTCTCAAATTAGCCACCTCTAACATTAATATGAAACCTGAGAATCTGCGATTGAACCAGATAAAGATAGGCACGACAGTGCACGTGGTGAAGGTGCACGGCGAAGGGCCGCTGCGTCAGCGCATACTGGACATGGGTCTGACCAAGGGAGCCGAAGTGCAGGTGCGAAAGATGGCACCCTTCGGCGACCCGCTGGAAGTGACAGTGCGGGGCTTTGAGCTGTCGCTGCGCAAGGCAGAGGCCGCCTGCATCGAGGTGAAATAACCGAAATTTTCAAAGACAACACACACACAATGAAACGCACCATAGCACTCGCCGGCAACCCGAACAGCGGCAAGACCACGCTGTTCAACGAGCTGACCGGTGCGAACCAGTACGTGGGCAACTGGCCCGGCGTGACCGTGGACCGCAAGGGCGGCCACCTGACTGAGCACGAGGAAATCGAGCTGCATGACCTGCCCGGCATCTATTCCCTTTCCCCCTACTCACCGGAAGAGGTTGTCTCCCGCCGCTACCTGCTGGAGGAGAAGCCGGATCTGGTGGTGAACGTGGTGGACGCCACGAACCTGGAACGCAACCTGTACCTGACCTCCCAGATTATGGAGACAGGGCTGCCCATGATTATTGCGCTGAACATGTGCGACCTGCTGGCCGCCGAGGGCAGCAAGATTGACACCGCCACGCTGAGCGCCCAGCTGGGTTGCCCGGTGGTGGCGGTGAGCGCCCTGAAGCAGACCGGCATGGCCGACCTGCTGCAGCTCATGACCGGCCCCCTGCCCGCCGCCCCCAAGGTGCTGACCTATTCCGCCCCGGTGGAAAAAGCCGTGGAGAAGGTCATGGCGGAATACGGGGCCACCCGCTTCGAAGCCATCAAGATGCTGGAAGGCGAGGAGCTGCTGCAGAAAGGCGCCAGCAAGGTAAAGGCCCACGCTCTGGAGGATATCCGCATGGAGCTGGAAACGAGCATGGATGACGATGTGGCCTCCATCATCGCAGGCAGTCGATACGATGCCATCTGCGCCTTCATCCCGCAGGTTCTGGTGCAGCAGCCAGCCCGTGAAAAATTCTCGCAGAAGGTGGATGCCGTTCTGACCCACCGTGTGGCGGGCCCCATCATCTTCGTGGCGGTCATGTACGCCATCTATTATCTTTCCATCAACACCGTGGGCGACTGGGGCACCGGCTGGGCCAATGATGTGCTCTTCGGGCCGGTGGTCGGGGGCTGGCTGGCCGGCTTCATCGGCAACGAAGCCGCCGGAGTGGAAGCTCTCACCATGTTCAGCGCAGTGCTGGCCATGATTCTGGTGTTCCCCGACATGCTGCGCCGCCTGCATGATCTGAACATGAACGGAGCCTGGCTCTATATCATGGTAGCCCCCTTCGCAGTGGAATACGTCTGCCCGCACCTGCCCGGTTTCCTGCACAATGCGCTCATGGCGGTGCTCGGCGTAGCCAATGCCGTGCTGCTGGTGTTCTGCCTTGCAAAGTCCGGCACAAAGGGAGCCAACAACTTTGGCAGCCGCACGCACAAGTTCTGTGCCAACCCCATGAAACTCACGGGCCGCGCCGGTCGCAGCGAGTTCATTGCCTGGTTCATCATCATGAGTCTGGTGACCTTCGGCGTGGCCATGCTGGGACGCACCGGTCTGAATTGCTCCCCGCAGCTGCAGGCCATCATCACTGATGGTATCGTGGCAGGCGTAGGAGCCGTGCTGGGCTTCCTGCCGCAGATGGCCGTGCTGTTCCTGCTCATGTCCATCCTGGAGGACTGCGGCTACATGGCCCGCGTGGCCTTCATGCTCGACCGCCTGTTCCGCACAATCGGTCTGAGCGGCAAATCCGTGATTCCGCTGATGGTATCCATGGGCTGCGGCGTGCCCGGTGTCATGGCGACCCGCACCATCGAGAACGAGAAGGACCGCCGCATGACCATCATGCTGACCACCTTTGTGCCCTGCGGTGCCAAGCTGCCCATCCTGGCCCTCATCGGCGCCATGATTGGTCAGACTGCCACCATTGCCACTGTGGCTTACTTCGTAGGCTTCGGCTCCGTGATTGTGGGCGGCATGATGCTGCGCAAGATGCACATGTTCGCCGGTGGCTACACGCCCTTTGTGATGGAGCTGCCCGCCTACCACATGCCCCAGGGCGCCAATATCAACCTGCGGGCCATGGAGCGCTGCAAGGCCTTCGTGCAGAAAGCCGGTACCGTCATCTTCCTGGCCTCCGCCCTCATCTGGACACTCTCGAACTACACCTGGAAGTTTGAATACCTGAACACCGCCGAAAACGAGGCTGCTGTGGAACAGAGCATGCTGGCCGACACCGGCAACACCTTTGCCCCGCTCTTCACCCCGCTGGGATGGGGCGACTGGAAACCCGCCGTAGCCACGGTGACCGGCCTTATCGCCAAGGAAAACGTGGTGGGCACCTTCGGTGTGCTCTACCCCGCCCAGGAAGAGCCCGCAGCTGAAGGCGAAGCCGCCGCTGAGGAGGAACTACCCCGCAGCCTTGACATCACCAAGACCAATGCCCTGAGCGCTCTGACAATGGCTGCCTGGCAATGCGACCCTGCCGCCCGCACCACCTTGCCCGCAGAAGCCGCAGCAGAAGAGGAAGAAGCCGAGGAAGAAACAGCCGCCGTTGAAGAAGGAGAAAAGAGCTTCATGGATTATGTGAATGCCGCCACGGCCTTCCTCTTCCCCGAGGTGGAGGAAGATGAGGAAACCAGCGGCGTGGCCGGAAATGTACGTGCAGCCGGGGCCTTCACGGCACTGAGCGCCCTCTCCTTCATGCTCTTCAATATCCTGTGCGCCCCCTGCTTCGCGGCCTGCGGAGCCATCCGCCGCGAGATGAACAGCGCCCGCTGGACCTGGTTCGCCATCGGTTACATGTGCCTCTGGGCCTATGTGGTAGCCTTCATCACCTACCAGCTCGGGCTCTGGATTACCGCCGGCACCCTCGGTTCCGCCCAGGTATTGGCAGGAATCATGCTTCTGGGCATCATCATCCTGGCGCTGCGTCCGAATCCGTACCGACAGCATATCAGCAAGTAACCAACTTCACACACCTGCAACACCATGGCAGACGTCATCATCATCCTGATTCTCCTGGGCGCAGCAGCTCTCGCCATAAAGTCCTGCCTGCGTAAAAGCAAGGAAGGCGGCTGCCCTGGTGGATGCAGTGGTTGCAGCGGCAATTGCGGCTGCAGCAGGAAAGACAGGAAGTAATAAGCATTCCCCCGACTGCCCTATAACCCCACAACACACACACTCAGAGACCCAGGTCTCTATCAACTAATACAAATGAAAAAAACGAACATAATCGCAATGGCACTGGCCGGGCTCATCACCCTGCCCGTGATCGCAGCGGAAGCCTCAGAGCCGACGGCAGGAGACATTCTCCAGGGTATCAACATGTTCACCCCTGAGGAAGGCGACCCTGCCTGCAAGGTAAAGGCCAATGAAAAGTACGGCACGCAGTGGGCCGTAGACACGGCCTATGGCTTCTGGCACAGCAACAACGCATCTGCTGATGTGCACGACGATGCCCACCTGTTCCTCATTCACGCCCAGCTGAATCAGCGTCTCATTGAAAACAATGTGCACGGCGGCACCTGGCTGCGCGTCGAATTCTCCGGTTCCTGGGGTCTGGATAAAGATTCCGCCCAGTCCAGCTACATGTTTACCGAAGGTACCGGCAGCGCCACCGGAGCACACGCCGATATCTACGGAGGGCACGACGGCGTGCTCCCGGAGGTAGCAATCATGCAGTATTTCAACAACAAGCGCTCCTGCGTCATCGCCGGCATGGTGAATCTCACCAACTACTTCGATTCCGTGGGTATTGCTAATGACTCATTCTCCGGCTTCACTAACGATGGCTTCATCAATTCCTCCGTGCTCGGTCTGCCGGATGCCAACCTCGGCATCGTTCTCCAGCACGAGATCGACGCAGACAGCTACGCGATGTTCGCCCTTTCCAGTGAATCCACCGGGTACGGCGACAATCCCTTCAAGTTCCACGGGAACGACAGTTTCCTGCTCGTGGGTGAATATGGCCGCATGATTCTGGATGGCACTGTTACCATCCGCCTCAATCCCTTCTACCGCTACATCGATAACATGGATGGCACCAGCAGCAATAACGCCGGTATCGCCGCCAGCATCGAGTACGAAGTCTGCGACGCCCTCACCGTATACTCCCGTTCCGGCTGGGCAGCCAGGCAGGAACTCGGGAATGGCTTCGATTTCACCTGCGGTGCCAATGTGAAGCTCATTCCCTCCCGCGAGGATGACTTCCTGGGTGTTGCCTTCGGTGTGTTCAAGGGAGCCACCCCCAACGAAAACGACCGTGAATACGTTGCAGAGGCTATGTACAGCCTCCAGCTGAATGACTACTTCAAGCTTGTCCCTCACATCCAGTACATCTCCAGGCCCTCCTACGATCCGAACAACAGCGACGTGGTCATCATGGGAGTTCAAGGCGTATTCTCATTCTGATGTGACAAAATTTGTTGTGCTGTAACGTGTATTGCAGTAAAAGCCCCGTCAGGCAGTCGTGTACCTGGCGGGGCAACCCTTTGCCCAGGCGTAGACGGGTAACTCGTAAATTCAAATTCCTGTTTTGCGGTTCGTCAAAACATCATCCGTTAATTGCCGGAGCAATAAATGACACCCCATGTGTCAGATTGCAGTCATCCGCACTCACCTCAATCTGCAGAGCTGGTGTACAGACTCACTGCGCGTTCTAAACATGTAATTTTCAACAATTCACGCACCAGATGGGGATTTCTGCCCTCTTCTGCCATTTTTTCTGGTAAAATACTTGCCATACCTGTCAGGCTGTGATACAGTGTGCTCACTCATGAAGTTCAAAAACATTCTCCTCTCCCTGCTGGCGTTGTCCGGGCTCTGCAGCAGCCCCGTGACAGCAGAAACCTGCGACAGCTTCCACCGTTTCTATGATGGCGCTCTTCTCATCCCTGGGGACGATGCTCCCGCATACAAGCAAAAACTCTTTGACAAGACCGGAACTGCCTTCACCGTCGAAATTTTCGGCGGCTACTGGGGTATTGACAACCAGTCTCCCAATTACAGCTCCACCAACTACCTTCTGCTGTATTTCAGCAGCCTGGACCAGCGCATCATCAAGGACGACGTCAACGGCGGCACCTGGTTCAACCTGGCACTGGCCGGTTCCTGGGGGCTTGACCACGACTCTGCCAGCCAGAACTTCTTCTACGATGCCGGCATGGGCATCGGCACAGGCCAGCACACCGACTCTGTCGGTCCCGCCGGCTTCTACCTCATGAATGCCACCCTGCGCCAGTATTTCAACAACAAGCGCACATGCCTGAACGTGGGCGCCATCTGGATGAGCATGTACTTTGACCGCATCAGCCATGCCCGTTTTGCCAATGATGCTTTCGAAAAATCCCCGGTTCTGCCCATGTACTACGGCACGCCCGGTGCTGTGCTCCAGCATGAGATTGACCAGAATAATTTTGTGACCGCCGCCTTTATCGGCACCGGGCTTGGTCTGGGTGACAACCCGCTCAACTGGGACAACACGAACGGCTACGCTGTAGTGGGCGAATACGGTCACGTCTTCGCCGAAGGTAAAGGCACCTGGCGACTGGCTTCCTTCTTCTGCGATATGGATACAGAGGGGAAGGACGGCAGGGAGCACCAGCGCCTCTCCACCGGCATCATGACCGGCGTGGAATACGATGTAAATGACAGCGTGAAGGTTTACGCCCGCCTGGCCATTGCCAGCAGCGAGCACCAGCGCGCCCGCAAGGAGGCCATGCTCGGCACCACCCTGCGCGTAATCCCCTCACGTCCGCAGGACTACTTCGGAGCCTGTGTCGGTGTCTACAAGTGCGCAGATACCGGCACGAAGGATCTGGTGAACGAATACGAGAAGGTCATCGAGTTGACCTATCGCTACCACGTCAACGACTACATCTCCCTGGCCCCGTTCTACCAGCTGTATATCGATCCCGCCTACCGCGACACCAGCACGGTGAGCGCCACGGGCGTGCAGGCCCACCTGGCTTTCTGATAAGCCCGGCAGAGTTCCCCAATCAAAAACACCGCTTGCTCCTGAGGGCTTGCGGTGTTTTTCATCATCTTGAAATGGGAGAGGACAGCATCATCTGTTACTCACCACTACATGCTGCTGCGCATCCTGCGAAACATCGACAGATTCAGGAGCATAGAAAGCCCCCAGCAGCAGGCATACCGCCATACTGACAAGAGCACAAACGGTGGTAATGGAATATTGATTCATGGTGAATACAGGCATTCGCGTTATCTCCTTTATAGCACATTGTTGCGATGATGCAAGAGGTTTCGTTCCTCAGGCTCCATTTACCGCAGAAGTACCTGACAGCCAGTCGTCCCCACTTCTGCCCTTCCTTCCGGCAATTATTTAACTTTCCTTAAAGAGCCTTCCCATGTCTGCGCAAACCGGGTCTATG
Source organism: Akkermansia sp. (assembly GCA_017504805.1). Classification (GTDB taxonomy): domain Bacteria; phylum Verrucomicrobiota; class Verrucomicrobiia; order Verrucomicrobiales; family Akkermansiaceae; genus Akkermansia. Next base: position 20,449 of record JAFVQN010000050.1, read on the forward strand.
AGCAGACACGGCCCCGGGGCAGAAGCTCCGGAGCCGTGTGAGAAAAAGACAGAAACACCCGTGGGTTACACGTCCACCACGACCTCATCGTCATTATCCTCGCCACCATGGGCCAGAATGAACTGCAGGTCGTTGAGGTCAAGGCTGGAAGCGAAACCTTCATCACCCAGCACATTGGTGACGAGCTGATTCTTCTGGTGCTGCAGCACGCGAATCTTCTCTTCTACGGAATCGCGGGTAAGCAGGCGGTAGGCAATCACCTTGTTCTTCTGGCCGATTCGGTGCGTACGGTCGATAGCCTGACTTTCCACAGCCGGGTTCCACCACGGGTCGTACAGAATGACGTATGATGCGGAGGTAAGGTTAAGACCAGCACCACCAGCCTTGAGGGACAACAGGAAAACGCTGGGTTCCTTGGTGGTCTGGAACTTCTCAATCTCAGCCTTTCGGTCCTTGGTCTGACCAGTGAGGTAATTGTACGGGTGGTTGTTCTCCTCCAGCTTGCCCTTGATAATCTCAAGCATGGAAACGAACTGGGAGAAGACGAGCACCTTGTGACCTTCCTCACGCAGCTGGTCGAGCAGGTAGAAGAGCGCGGTGAGCTTGGCGCTATCCTCCTTGGCGTACTTGGGATCCACCAGACCGGGATGACAGCAGATCTGGCGCAGGCGCATGAGCCCCTGCAGAATGGCAAAGGAGTTCTTCTTGACCGATTCGTCAGAGTCGACACCCAGCAACGCCTTCTGGATACGGCGCAGCTCTGCCTTGTACAGCTGGCGCTGGATGCCTTCCATCTTGGCGTACACCTCTTCTTCAGTACGCGGCGGCAGGTCCTTGGCCACCTGCTGCTTGGTGCGGCGCAGAAGGAAGGGTTTGAGGCGTGCGGCCAGGCGGTTCTGGCTCTGGGAATCCTTGCGCTTGTCGAAACGCTTCTTGAAGTAGGCACGGCTGCCCAGCACACCGGGCATGGCAAAGGCCATGAGCGACCACATGTCCAGCAGGCGGTTCTCAATGGGCGTACCCGAGAGCACCAGTCGGTTATAAGCGTTGATTTCGCGGGCTGCTTTGGCAGCCTTGGAATCCGGATTCTTGATCTGCTGGCCTTCGTCCAGGATGACAGTAAGCCACTTGATGGCGTTAATCTGCTCGCCGCAGACGCGGAGCTGGGCGTAGTTAATCACCACCATATCGTAGTTCTCCAGGATATTTTCCACGTCGGCCTGCTCCTTATTGCGGATGACCATCACGCGCACCCCCGGGGCGAACTTCTCGGTTTCGCTGGCCCACACATCCAACACCGACTTCGGGCACACGATAAGCACCGGCGGAATCACCACTTTCTTGCGCCCCTGCTTGTTGCGGCGGGCATAATCCTCTCGCAGCCAGAGCATGTACGTGATGGACTGAATCGTCTTACCCAGACCCATATCGTCCGCCAGAATACCACCGAACCCATTTTCCGCAAGGTAGGCCAGGAAGTGGAAACCTTCAATCTGGTACGGACGCAGCGTAGCCTGCAGGGTTGCGGGTACATCCGGCTTCACATCTATCTTGATTTCTGACGTGCGCTCCTTGATACGCTGCCAGGCCTTCGGGTCAAACACCTCGGCTGCGCGCGGATCTGCCAGCTGCAGGGCGTGCATGCGATGCGTCTCGCCGGAAAGGTCAAACGGATCAAGTCCCAGTTTGGTAACAGCATCTCGCTGAGCATCGTCAAGTTTGATTTCAAGACGCATCCAGCGGCCGTCGTCCATGCGCACATAACCACCGCGGGCGGAAACGAGCGAACGGATCTGCTCCTTGGTAAGCGTGACGCCCTCCACATCAATGACCACCCGGAGGTCAAACCAGTCGATTTCCTGATTCACTACCTCGAAGCGGATGGCTGCCGCCACCGGGTCAGCAAGCAGAGACTTCAGGTTCTCGTCCATCTCCACGTTGATCGTCTCGGGGATATTCCTGGCCCACTCGGCAAACTTCTCGGGGAACTGCTTGGTGATGCGACTCTTGAATGCCTCCACCTGCGTATCGTAGGTGAAGTTCATATCCTCCAGCAACCCCGGAATGGGATAGAGGAAATCGCGGATGAAGCGCAGCAGGGTGTGGTCCTTCACCGGTTGCTGCTCCAGCAGTTCCCAGTCATCCTTACCCAGCCGCTCACGGCGGCGTCCGGGGTCATCCTGCGCACTCACTTCCAGCAGGACATGCTCCGTATCGGCGCTTGTCAGACCGCGTACAATCTTCATGCTGAAGGTAGGCTTCATCTCGATGTCGATGACGCGCTCCTCCATGCTGGGAGGCAGCGTGGCTCCAATCTTGCGGAGGAACTCCACGCCGTCCAGACTGTCAATCACCGTCTTGGGGATGGAGTAGCGAGGCTCCACTTCCGTGCTTTCCAGCCAGCGGGGCGGGCCGGGGAACACGGTTTCGTCGGACTGGTAGAGCTCCACCTGCCCCGGAAGCTGGCGGACAGAGTGCGTCACATGCACACCGGCTGCCGTTACCAGCTGCAGACCGTAGCAATCAGGCACAATGGGGTCATCGATGCAAATCCACTTGAGCGGTTCTCGCACCACCTTGAAATAGCACTCATCCAGGTTCACCAGATAGCCCTTCAGCGCGGGCTGGTGGAAAAGGATATTCATGACCCGGCAGGCGGCCTCATCATCAAGGTCAAGAATCACGGTATCCTGGCGTTCTGCGTAGTCACGCAGCACATTGAGCAGGATATCCGTCTGCGGGTCGCACTTGAGCGCGCCATTCAGGAATTCGGACAGAATGGCATCCAGCTGGCTGCGCTCGCGAATGGCGGTCCAGTCATCCTTCGCCTCGTACCGGTATTCGAAACGCGCCTCGTTGATAGTGGAAACCAGGCGCATATAAAGCGGGTGCCGCGGCGGCTGGGGCGGGCGCTCGTTCACGCTCTGGATGCGGTCGTACCAGGTGCCAACCTCCTTCTCCCGTTCCCATTCGGAAATGCGCTTCTGGATCTTTTCCAGGTCGGTCACCACATTCATGAACTCGGGATATGCAATGCGTTTCTTGGCAAAGGCGTAAGCAATATAGTTCCAGAATTCGAGGATATTGCGGGGCGGGCTGGGCCAGAGTTCCAGCGCCTCGTATCCCGTAATCTCCCAGCGGGGGTTGAGGCGCACCAGGTCATGGTCGTGGATTTCCTGTTCGATGGCAAAACGGCGGTAGCGTTTCTCCAGTTTGGTCACATAATCGGACTCACGGTCGTCCAGGTCTCGGTTCAGTTTCTCCTCCAGCAGGTCCGAAAGCGGAATTTCATTGAGTTCATTCGGGCTTTCGGGCATATTGGCACCGCGGTACATGCGCTCCACCATAGTGGCAATGAGGCAGGCACCAGCCACGCGCTCGTCTTCAGCCGTGCAGGAACCGAACCAGCGGTTACCCTGCAGACGCAGACTCGTGCGGAAGACGCCAACCCGGGTTTCAACACGCCCCTGAATGTAGAGGTGGTTACCAAAGATTTGCGTCACGGCTCCATCTTTCTGGAGCTTTTCGCCCGCATTACGCACCTGCTCTGAATAGGCATTTAGGAAATTAAGCGTAGCGCGGTCGGGATTGAGTGCAGAACTTAACATGAGATAAAAGGGAGATAATGAGGGGCGCGGCCTGCCGGATGTATACAGTACTCCCCAGCGTGCGCGTCGCGTGCATGTTGGAATACTATCATAACAAAAGGTATTTTTCAAGATATCTGCTGAAGTTTTTTTGATTTTTTCAGATTTTGGCACGATTTTGAAGCAATTTGGCAGGACTGACAGCCCGCAGCCTTGCCATTCAGCCCCCTTGAAGCTATGCTTCTGAGCACACCATGAGATATATTCTACCGCTGATAATCACGTTCCTGCTGTTCTCTTTCGCCAGCTGCTCCCAGATTCAGATGCCACAGGAGAGCCGGCAGGCCATCATCGGTATCAGTGATGACTGGAACAGCTCCCACGTCACCCTCACAATGGTCGAAAAGAACAGCACCGGCAAGTGGCAGCGCGTGCTCGGGCCCTTTCCCGGGCGGCTGGGCCGCAACGGCAGCGTATGGGGACTGGGCACACACCGCAACCCGGCTGGAGCCACCGTCAAGAAAGAAGGCGACGGGCGCTCCCCGGCAGGCATCTTCCCGCTGGGCGGGCTGTGGGTGAATCACCCGGTTCCGGTGCAGCATGACCCGTCCATTCCGTATGTAAACGTCGGGCCGAATGACCTCTGGGTAAGCGACCCGCGCCTGCCGCACCTCTACAACCGCCACCTGCGGCTGGACCACCCCGCCACCACAGCCTGGGAAAAGCACGAACAGATGCGCCAGAACGACTACCCGCACAGCATCAAACTGCTGGTACACCACAACACCACTGAAAGTATAGGCAGACCCATCGTGGGCGCCGGTTCGTCGATTTTCTTCCACATCTGGCGAAGGAATGGAACCGCACCCACTGCCGGCTGCACCAGCATGGATGAACAGCACCTGCGCCAGTTCATCAGCCGACTCAAAGCCAGCAGCAAGCCCGTCTATATTCTGCTGCCCCGTGCAGAATATACCCGCCGCCGCAAAAGCTGGGGACTTCCCTGAAATTAATCAGAAAAACGCTTGACAAACAGCCCATGCCGGGTGCAGAATAAGGCCGCACACAAATGAACCAGATTCTCCTCAGCGCCAGTTGGTGGTGGTCCTTGCAGCAATACGCAGCGTAAGGGACCCAGGAGCTTTGGTGCATTCAGAGAAGAACAACGAATCACGGACCTGTCGAACTTACGACAGGTCTTTTTTTATACACTTTCACCGCATTTTATCACAACATGAACAGAACAACACACACAGAAATCAGTACAAGCCACGGAAAAGCCTTGCACCTGCCCGGAAAATACACTAATATCCCCGCCGACATGGATTTCCGCACCTATCTTCGCAATTATCCTGATGCAAACGGCTTCTACGGGCGTTTCGGCGGCGCCTATCTTCCCAAGGAACTGGAGCCGGCTTTCAAGGAAATTACCGATGCCTACAACGACATCTGCCAGTCTGCCCAGTTCATCAACGAGCTGCGCCGCATCCGCAAGCAGTTCCAGGGGCGCCCCACCCCGGTCTACCACTGCGAGCGATTGTCCCGCCTGGTCGGTGGCGCCCAGATTTACCTGAAGCGCGAGGATCTGAACCACACCGGCGCCCACAAGCTCAACCACTGCATGGGTGAGGGTCTGCTCGCCAAGTTCATGGGCAAGAAGAAAATCATCGCCGAAACCGGCGCCGGCCAGCATGGCGTGGCTCTTGCTACTGCGGCTGCCTACTTCGGACTGGAATGTGAAATTCACATGGGCGCAGTCGATATCGCCAAGCAGGCACCGAATGTCACCCGCATGAAGATGCTGGGGGCAAACGTCGTCTGCGTGACGCACGGCCTGCAGACGCTGAAGGAAGCCGTGGACAGCGCCTTCGAAGCCTACATGCGCGACTACAAGGAAGCCATCTACTGCATCGGGTCCGTGCTGGGGCCGCACCCCTTCCCCATGATGGTGCGAGACTTCCAGATGGTGGTGGGGCACGAAGCCCGTGCGCAGTTCGAGGAAATGACCGGCCACCTGCCCGACGTGGTGTGCGCCTGTGTGGGCGGCGGTTCCAACGCCATGGGCATGTTCCCCGCCTTCCTCGGCGACCCGGTCGACATCTACGGCGTGGAGCCCCTGGGCCATGGCCCGACCCTGGGCCAGCACTCCGCCTCCATCAACTACGGCAGCGAGGGCATCATGCACGGTTTCAATTCCATCATGCTCAAAGATGACCAGGGAGAACCCGGCCCGGTATACTCCGTGGCCAGCGGCCTGGACTACCCCTCCGTGGGGCCGGAACACGCCTTCCTGCACGACATCGGCCGCGTGAAATACGAAACGGTCAGCGATGAGGAAGCGGTGGATGCCTTCTTCAAGCTCTGCCGATATGAGGGTATCATACCAGCCCTGGAGAGCGCCCACGCCGTTGCCTTTGCCATCCGTAAGGCCAGGGAACTGCGCCGCGGTTCCATCCTTGCCAACTGCTCCGGCCGTGGCGACAAGGATGTGGACTACATTGCCGAGCATTTCGGCTACGGCGATGAACACAAGTTCTGATTCCGGATTTTCCCCGCATCAACCGCAGCTGCTCCGGCAGCTGCGGTATTTTTGTCTCCGACGCACACGCAGGCCGGACGTTGACCGTTTTTCCGCTTGTCAGGGGCGCATGAGCTGCTCTATAATGGGAGGCATGAAGAAGATACTCGCCACTGCCGCTGTCGCTCTGATTCCCCTTGCAACTGCTACGGAGGAAGCCATGAACCAGGCCCTGAACGACTGGAAGCAACAGGTCACCGAGTATGAATCAGCCATCCAGAACGCTCCAAATGAGGAAATCAGGGCCAGCATCACCGCCCCGGATGGACGCGATGTTGCCCCGCGTATCTGGCAGGCCATCAACGGTAAGACGGGGACCCGAAAATCCGGCAAACACCGCATACCCACATACGAATTTGAAAAAGCCTGGGCGCTGCCGGCCATTGTGTGGATTCTGGAGCACCCGCAGGCATTCACCGCTGCCTTTACCGATGAGGAACAGGCGCTGCTCACCTACTTCGGCAATGCTCTGGTTGAATCCATCATCAACGTGCATTACACCCATCCCGGAGTCGGGGCTGCCTGCCCGGCACTTTCAGCTACCTCCAGCGTGCGCGAATACGAACTGCTGCAGAAAATCTACCTCCGCAATCAGAATAAGGATGCCCGCGCCTGCGCCGCCCTGGGCATGAGCCTCATGCTCAATAACCCGATGGTTAGCAGCATCGAAGGCAGTGAGGCCATGGCTCGCAGCAAGCGTCTGTATTACCTCAAGCAATCCATTCTTCTTTCCAGCAAGGATACCCGTTTCGGCAACACCCCCATCACTGAAGTGGCCATGGATCAGGCCTACTTCCTGCGTCACCTGTCCGTGGGATGCGTAGCGCCCCGGCTCAGCCTGACGGATACACAGGGAATGACCGCAGAGTTCCCGGCTGCAAACAAGCTGAACCTCCTTGTCTTCTGGTCACCGGCAGATAGTGCCAGCACCGCCATGGTGCGCGATATCGACAAAATCCGAAACCAGTACCCCGGCATCGAGATTTTCCCGGTCATGCCTCATGCTGAGCAGGAAATCCAGCAGAAGGCCCTGCAGGAGCTGGGTATAGCACAAAGCTATACCGATGATGCTGAGGGCAAGGCTGGCCGCACCTACCGCATCGGCCAGCTCCCCACCGCCATCCTGGTCAGCAGGCAGAGCAAGATTCTCTACGCCGGCTACCCGGATATGAAGCTCCAGGCGGCTCTGGACCGCGCCACCGCCAGCGAAAAGGGTACCAGCCCCAGGGTTTTCATCAAGGAAAGCAACGATGAACCGCTCATTCAGCCAGGTTCAACTCCGACGCCAAAATCCAGCGACGAAGTGCCGGAGCTCCGCGAAATGCCGGAGTTCTGAAAAAAAGACAGCCGGTTGCACCACACTGGCACAACCGGCTTCTTGATGACTGACGGTTGACCTCAGCGGGCCATGGCTGCTTCTATGGCATCCGGCTCAATAGGAGCGTTGGGGATGAGGTCCTCCACGCCATTCTCCGTGATGAGCACATCCGTCTCCAGGCGGATACCGATTTTCTCGGCGGGAATGTAAATGCCGGGTTCCACAGTCCACACCTGACCCACAGCAAAGCACTTGGTGTCAGAGCCGACATCATGCACATCGATGCCGAGAGAGTGAGACGTGCCGTGCATGTAGTACTTACGCACGCAGAGGGGGTTCTGCGCCTGGGCATCCACCTCCTCCTGAGTCAGCAGCCCCAGCTGCACCAGTTCAGCGGCCATATTCACCCGCACCAGGCGCTCGTATTCCTGTTTTTCAAGCCCGGGGCGCATGATGCGCATGGCGTAGCGCTGCACACGCAGAACTGCTTCATACACAGCACGCTGGCGCGGTGTAAACTTACCATTCGCGGGAATAGTGCGGGTCATATCACCGGCATAACCGCCGTATTCAGCGCCGATATCGAGCAAAATCAGCTCCCCGTCCTGCACCTCCTTGTGGTTGGAAATATAGTGCAGCACGCAGGTATCCGCCCCGCTGGCAATGATAGGCAGGAAGGAGAACTTGCGGGCGCGACGGCGGATATAGGCTGCGCTCAGCGCGGCCTCAATCTCCCACTCACCCATGCCGGGGTGCACCTGAGGCAGCAGCTCAGCAAAGCCGGCACCCGTGATTTCGCAGGCACGGCGCAGCTGCACCATTTCCTCAGGGCTCTTGATGAGGCGCATCTCTGCCAGCAGGGGGTAAATGCTCTCCACCCGGGCATCCGGGTAGGAAGCACGCAGCGCTGCCGCCATGCGTTCGTTGCGAGTCTGGACATAAGTGAAGCGGCGGGGATGGTTATCCGTCTCCAGCCACAGGGAAGATGAAGCGGGGAGCCACTCCGCCAGAAGAGCATTATACACATCCGTCCAGCGCACGTCCTCCACCCCGCTCAGGGCAGTGGCGGCATCGGCGGTAAGGCGGGCACCTTCCCAGATGACGATATTCTCATTGGTCTCGCGCAACAGCAGGGTATCTTCATGCTCCCCATTCTCGCCAACCCGCATCAGCAGCACTGTCTCCTCCTGGTCAATGCCGGTCAGGTAGAACAGATTGGCATTCTGGTGGTGAGCCAGCGTGCCGTCCGCATTGGTCGGGTAAATATCATTCGCATGCACAATCACCAGCGCCCCGGCTGGAAGCCTGGATGCCAGTTTATCTCGGTTAGTCTGGTAGAACGTAGCGGGAATCGGTTCGTAACGGAGTGTGTGGTTCATATCTTTCTGGCGGGAAGTATACGCTTTCTCTCCCCGCTCCGCAATGCGAAATCATGTAAGCGCCTGTCTTTTTCCTTGACAGAGCACCCCCTCCGGGGTAAAAAAGGCACACACTTCAAGATATTATGAACCGCGACGAAAAAACACTCATTCTTTTCAAACCAGACTGTGTCCGCAAAAATCTTTCCGGCGTCATCCTGCAGCGACTCCTGGCCGAAGGATTCCGCCTGCGTGGCATAAAGATGATGCAGCTGGATGATGCCATCCTGCGCGAGCACTACGCCCACATCATCGATCTGGTGATTGATGACAAGCCTCTCTTCCCCACCCTGTCCAGTTTCATGCAGACGAGTCCGGTCGTGGCTCTGGTGCTTTCCGGCCCCGGCGTCATCACCCGCGTGCGTTCCATCCTCGGGCCTACCAACTCCATGAAAGCAGACAAAGGTACCATCCGCGGTGATTTCGGAACTAACAGCATGCTCAACATCTGCCACGCTTCCGATTCCCCCGAAAGCGCAGAGGTGGAAATCAAGCGTTTCTTCAAACCGGAGGAAATCTTCGACAACGTCGACTAATACTCTCTGCTTCACCAGCATTCACGAAAAAAGGGCAGCCTCAGCTGCCCTTTTTTCGTGATTCTTACACTCAACGGCGTCGGCGCTTGTTGCTGCGATTCACCGGTTTGGCGCGTCGAACCGGTGCCTTCGCGCGTCTGGCCCGCTTGGGCGCAGTCTTCTGGCGAACCGGTCTGGGAGCCGCCTCTTTCTTTGCAGGAGCCGGAGCCACCTTCACAGGCTCTGCCGGAGGCTCGACCTCTGGTGCTTTCTGAACCTGCAGCACCGTGGCCGGATTCATGACACGGGCAAAGGCATCCACGCCGTCTGCCAGGGCATCTGCCAGTTTCATCTGATACTCATCAGATGAAAGACGCGCGCCTTCCTCCGGGTGCGTGGCAAAGCCCATTTCCACCGTAACAGCTGGGCAAGTCACCGAATTGAGCGGGCTGTACCGGGCGCGGCGGCACCCACCGTCCTCAGCCTCAGTATGCTGCACCAGACTGGACTGCAGCGCCATGGCCAAGGCAGTACTAGCCGGCACATACGGGTGGCCGGGCAGGATTTTATCTCCCTTATCTGCAGGCGCAATCGTATACGTCTGAACACCCTTCATATCACTGCGGCCGCTGTTGAGATGCAGGCTCAGCAGAATGGCCGCAGGCGCGGCATTGGCCTTATCCACACGGGCCTGCGGGGACAAATACTGGTTCTGGTTCTGAGTATAACTCACCTCATAGCCGCGCTTGGTAAGCTCGGCCCCCAGCTTCTTGGCCACCAGAAGCGTCACATCTGCCTCCCGGGCAAACGGGGACACGGTTCCGACATCATGCCCGCCGTGGCCAGGGTCTATGACCACGGTACGGAGAGCACTCCGGTTCGCTATATAGGTAGGCCGAAGCACAGGCTCAATGACACTGAGTACATCCAGCTTGGAAACGAGCAAATCACCGCTGGCATCCTCCTGCACCGGGTGGGTCAGCAGAAACAACATGTTCTGTATGCGCAACTCCCGGGGTTCAGGACCAAAGCGGAGCTCCAGCTCACCATTACCGACAATCCGCTGACCTGCCACGCGGCGACCTTTTGGCTGCAGCGACATCAGTTTGTAAAAGCTGCGCAAATCTTCCAGCGGCAAGTACTCCACTCCATCCACCTCTCGAACATGCCAGTTTCCCGCACCTGCAACAGGAGCATCCGCCGCATTGACAGCTGGCGGTGGAGGCGACGCCTGCTCTGCCGCATTGGCGGCCTCGTTTGCAGCATTGGCCCACGCACAGGAAGCCGCCGCAACCCATACAGACAGCACCAGACTGCTTCCCCCTGCCCTGCGGATTCTCATTTCCTGGAGCGGACGTAATGATTCACACTGGAGCCAGACATGCTGGTTCGGACACGCCCGGAACCGGGAGTGGTAGTGGCCATGTTCCGGCGGGCAGGCCTGCAGACCGTGTTGCTATACGCCTCAATCCCCTTGCAGATACTGTCGGCCAGAAGGTCTGGTACTGACCGGTCGCCATTTTGGCACACTCCGTGGGGTTGGACACAAAGCCGCCTTCAAAAAGAATAGCGGGGCGCTTGATGGTGCACAGTACCGAAAAACGGGCCCGCTGAATCCCGCGGTCAATCGCGCCGGAACTACGGATGGCGCGGCTGTGAACCGCTGTGGCCAGGGCGATATTCTCGCTGTCCTGGTTGTTACCGGCCAGATCCTCATAACGGCGGGAACGGGCAAAGGGAGACGTGGTGCCATGAGGCGCCAGGGTAAAGGTCTCAATGCCGCTGGCTGCCCGGCGCCCGGAGTTGTGATGAATGCTCACAAATATCGAATCCGGAATACGGTTGGCAATATCTACCCGCTGCTGCAGCGTCAGGAAATAATCACCATCGCGAGTCATCACCACGCGGTATCCCTGGCGCTCGAGCATGCGCTTCAGCTTACGCGCCACTGCCAGGTTCAAATCCTTCTCGCGAGCTATGGAACTCACCGCACCGGCATCATGGCCGCCGTGCCCGGGGTCGATCACCACCGTGCGAAGCCGCGCTTTCGGCGAATAGCGAGGGCGCAGCACCGGATCCACCAATTTGCGCATATCTACCGAGGAAATCATGAGTTCCGAGTCACTCCGGCGCACCGGATGCGACAGAACGTAGCGGTAGTTATTCACATAAAAATCCTGCTTATCCGCCTTCAGAGACACCACATGCTTCCCACTCCCGTAGGAAACACAGCCCGGTCGCCCCTTCTTCGGCGTAAACTTGTAGAAACGCCAGACATCGCGAAGCTTCACATACTCAACGCCATCTATCTCCGTTACATCCCATTGGGTCTGTGCTGCAGCCCACCCTGCCAGGCACAGAACCCATGCCAGCATCACCATCACCACTTGCGTTGCGAGTCTTCTCATGACCAGATACATCTGTACTTTACCATTTCTTCCCTCACCTCCACAAGCCCAAAATGCTTCAGTTTTCCTTTTTATTGACGCGGATATGAGCTTGGCGTGTCAGCTTTCCAGATAAATCTTGACAGATTCCCGCAGAACGGGCAGAATACCCCCGCACTCCGCACTTGGAGAGATGGCTGAGTTGGTCTAAGGCACTCGACTCGAAATCGAGCGTGGCAGAGATGTCACCGTGGGTTCGAATCCCACTCTCTCCGCTGGAAGCCCCCGCAATCACCGTATTGCGGGGGCTTTTCCGTTGATTAACGCAGCGAACGGGATGAAAGCAGATTGACAAGCCGGCATAGATGATATAGGATGGAGAAGCACCTCCATTTTCAGCGCATGAAATCCACCCTGCTTTTCATCTGTTCCTTGCTTTGCCTGCTCTTTTTTGCGGTCCACATCACCCTCTCAGGGGTTTCGCTGACCATACCGCCGGATGAGGCGTGGGTGCAGGTTGCCAATGCAAACGCTGCCGCTGAGTATCTGCATTGCCAGGAGGCATTCAACCTGACCATGGGGATGATTATCGCCGGTGTGACAAGTCTTGCCTTGCTGGGAGCCATTATCAGTCTCCTGTTCCTGAGAAAGGAGCACATTCTGCGCTGGTTCCGCGTGGGATTGCTGGGGGCCAACATCATCGTGCTGATTACCTGTGCAGCGCTCTTCTTCATCACCCTGGTGGAAAGTATGCAGCCGGAGCCGGACTTTTTCACACTCAGCTGGCCATGGCAGACCTCCTACTGGGCACAGGCCGTCAAGCGCACCCAGCAGGCAGCCATGTTCCTGGGGCTGTGCTGCGGCATGCTCAGCTGCGTGAACTGCGCAGCCTTCTACTTGTTTTACCGCCGTCGAGAAATGTACGGAAGTTAAGCCCCGAAAGCCGGCAGCCGGAAGAAGCGGCAGGCATTAGCCGTGGTGGCTGCGGCAACTTCATCCAGCGAAAGGCCACGCAGGGTGGCCAGCTTCTCAGCCACAAAGCGGGTGCGTCCCGGTATATTGAGCTTACCGCGGTGGGGTTCCGGGGAGAGGAAGGGAGAATCTGTCTCCACCATCACGCGGTCGAGCGGAGCCCAGGCCGCCACGTCCTGAACAGCACTGGTCTTTTTGAAGGTAATGATACCGGTGAAGGAAATCATGCCATCCAGCTGGTCAAAGACAGCATCTGCCTGCTCCCTGGAGCCGATGAAGCAATGAAACACCGGACGCACCTTCGGGAAATTGCGGGCAATGGCAAAGGCATCATCAAAACATGAGGTTCCAACCTTGTCGCGGGTATGCAGGGATATGTTCAGCCCGAGTTCCTCTGCCAGGGCAAAATGCTTCTCCAGCAGCGTTTTCTGGCGAGCATGGTAGGCACCCTCATCCCACCCTTCCGGGGCATCCCAGAAGTAATCGAGGCCGGTTTCACCGATAGCTGCCTGGGGGTGCTGACGGCAGAGATCCGCCATGTATTCAAAATCCGCATCGCTCACATTGGTGACCTCCGAGGGGTGTGCCGCCAGGCAGGAGGTGATGAAATCAGGCATGCGGCGGGCAAGTTCCAGCTGCGGCAACCAGTCCTGCGGATGCGTACCCTGAGATATGCAGTGACCAACCCCCAGCGCGAGCGAATCCGCCCGCAGCTGCTCCATATCATCGTACTTATCGTGTACCAGGTGGCAATGCGTATCGATAATCATGCGCACCGTATACACCAGAGCAAGGGATTTGTCAAGGCCAACCTGCTACCGGAACAGACGCCGTGCGGCCCGCTGGTCAGTTTTTCTTTCTCTCACGCAGGAGCCTGATAATGTACCAGACAGCCCCGATAATGACCATGGCGTCATCTGCCTGACCTAATCCGATGAACGCATCAGGAATCAAATCGATGGGGGAAAGCACATAGAGGATGGCAAGGACATAAAAGATGATGCTGCGGGGGCTGGAAAGGCTTCCCTTGCGGGCCTCTTTGACCAGGTGTTCTGTTATCTTCTGTTTATCGTTCATAACGATTGCTGTTTTTTAAGGAAATACAGGCCAGTATAGATGCGGGGGTCGAGGGCAATCCCCTGCTCCACCTGGGAGGCCAGCCAGGCATCAATATCATCCAGCGGGGCTTCTCGCACGGTGATATTCTCATGATCCACCCCACCGCCGGCCGCCACGCGGCGCAGACCCGTGGCCAGGTAGAAGGACAGGCTCTCGGAAGTCAGCCCCGGGGATGACGGGCCATGGAAAAGGAACTGCATTTCTGCGGCTTCGAAGCCGGTTTCCTCCAGCAGTTCGCGGCGGGCGGCTGCGGCGTCGCTCTCCGGACCTTCATCGCCGCTGAGTCCGGCGGGGAAGCATATGCAGCGCTGCCCGATGGGCGGGCGGAACTCCTCCACCAGCAGCACCTTGCCCTCCGGGGTGCAGGCAAACACCATCACCGCGCCGGTGTTGTTCACACGCTCGCAGTATTCCCAACGCCCCTCGCGGACCATATTCAGAAACTTGCCTTCGTACAGCTTTTCCATAACGGGATAAAAAGGGGCGGCAAGCTGAATCACCCGCCGCCCCCGTAGAATGTTGAGCTTGCGCTATTACTCGCGCACCAGCTGCTGGAAGCGGGCCAGGATGCGCTTGGTCACGGGGCCGGCCACACCGGTGCCAATCTTGCGGCCATCCAGGGAGGTAGCGGCAATCACCTCAGCGGCGGAGCCGGTCAGGAAGCACTCATCGGCGCAGAGGATATCGAAGCGGTTCATCACCTTCTCCACGCAGGGGATGCCGAGCTCAGCGCAGATATCCATCACGGCGTGGCGGGTGATACCACCCAGGCCACCCTCGGTCAGCGGCGGGGTCTGCACCTCACCGTTCACCACGATGAAGAGGTTATCGCCCGTGCATTCGGCCACATTGCCGCGCTGGTTGAGCATGAGAGCCTCGCCGGCGCCGGCAGCCACAGCCTCAATCTTGGCGGAAATGCCGTTCAGATAGTTCAGGCTCTTCACCTGCGGGCAGAGGATATCCGGGTTCGGGCGGCGGAAGGAAGAGGTAATCATGCTCAGGCCCTTCTCATACATTTCCTTGGGATACAGAGCGATATTCTGCACGATGATGAACATGCTGGCCTTGGGGCAGTTGCGGGGGTTCAGGCCCAGGTCGCCCACACCGCGGGTCACCACCAGGCGGATGTAGCCGTCCTCCATGCCGCTGGCCGCCACGGTCTCATTCGTGGCGGCGCACACCTCCTCGAAGCTCCAGGGAAGCTCAATCATGAGGTAGCGCATGGAATTGAACAGGCGCACGATGTGCTCCTCCAGGCGGAATACCTTGCCGGAGTAGAAGCGGATGCCCTCGAAGCAGCCATCACCATACAGAACACCATGATCAAAGACGGAGACCTTGGCCTCGTCCCGGTCAACCAGCTTGCCATCAAACCAGATTTTCATGAGATTGTTAAGAAATTTTTGTGAACGGCAGCATTATACGCCCTTTTTTGCACAAAGAAAGCAGAAAAACGCGGCATGCCCGTTTTTTGTCATTGAATGCAGCCTGCAAGCATTCTATCATGGCAGGTGAAATGGAGCATCCCGGCAAAAACTGGAACCGCATCGAAACCTGGGGCAACAAGGTCCTGGACCGCTTTCTGCCAACCAAAGCACTGCGGTGGTTCTGGGGCGTGCTGCAGGCGCTCCTTTCCCTGCTGCTGACTCTGTTCACCCTGCAGGCAACACTGGGAGTGGCATGCATCAATGTTGTGATGATACATTATCTGACCGCTGAGCGCATCATCTCATGCGGCAACGCGGCAGTCAATCCCCAGAATGAAGGAAAGCTCATCAAGATTCAGGGGAAACTCACACACTCCGAGCCGGTGCATGACCCCGTATTGAATGTGCGCATCGATGTCCCCTGTGCCAGGCGCGTTTTCACCCCGAACGACGAGGGAATCCACTCGCTCAAAACTTACCCGCCGATTCTGGACACGCTTCGTACGGGGCCGAGCCTCCTTTCCACCGAAACCAGCATCGGGGCTTATCGCATCCTGAATCATGCTCACGATATACTGATCTGGGATGAGTGGCATGCCCCGGCAGCCCCCGGCGATATCAGCCTCGGCACCCCGGCCGGGGGATTCTCCCTCACTTGGGAAAATCCCTATTCCGCAGATTCCCGGCTCCAGTTGCGTAATGAGGACGGGGTGCTGCTGGGCATGGTCACCTACTGCGTGCCTGAACCGGAAGAGCCGCATCTCTACCTCATTGGGCGCCAGTTGGATGGAGCTCTGGATCTGAACCAGCAGGAGACTCATTGCTACGGCCATGCCGACCACTGGGTCAAATACGACCGCGATTCCCTGTTTGGCTTTGAACCTTTCCACATTTGCCTGCTCCTTATCGGCCTGCTCGTTCTGCTCGGTTTGTTGTACGTGCTGCTCGGCGCGCTGCGGGCCGCGTGGTGGAATCTGACCCGCATGGCGGATTTCCTGCGTTTCAGGCTGCAGCATGCCGCGCTGTATGCGTGCGGCATCCTCTCCCTGCTCGCCAGTGGGGGCGGGTGGCTTATCCTCATGGCCATATCGTCTCGCGCACCCTCCCGGCTCCTGATAATCGGGCCGCTCTTACTGGCAGCCGGGCTCATGCTCCTGGCCAATGCCGTGCAACATTGGCGCCGGAAAAAGTGAACCGATTCGGCCATAAACCCATCATAACAGATAGCATGGAGCATCCCGGCAAAGTTTGGAACGCCATCGAATCCTGGGTCAACAAGTACCTGGGACGCGTGCTGCCGGCCAAGGTGCTGCGCTGGCTCTGGGTTCTGGTGCATGGTGGGCTGGTCTTCTATGGCGGGCTCATCACACTCTTCATCATCACGGTGACCGGTACCTTGCTTTCCTACATAACAGGAGCCTTGCTGCAGGAACAGGCCGTGCATGCCCCGGCGGATATGGTCAACCCGGCAAACGATGGCAAGCTGGTCAAAATCTGCGGCCGAGTCAGCATCCCAGCCCCCGCCTGCGACCCTCTGACCGGGGTGAAAGCGCACGTCATCCGACTGGAGCGGATATCCACCCCCGATAAGGGCAGTGAAACAGAGAAATGCTTTTACCCTCACACGCTGAAAGTGGGTGCCTTCACCCTCGTGAACTATGAGGAAGAACTCAGGTACGGTGTCGATGAAGTCATGCCAGTCCCTCTCGAATTCGGGCAACCCGCCGCGGGGTATTCCTTCGCCCCCTGCGATGAGACACAGAAGCACTTTGAGCTCTCGTTCCTGAATGGGGCTGAACGCACGCAGGTGCAATACCGTGCCTACTGCGAAGACACCCTCTACCTCGTCGGGCGACAAGTGGGCAATGTCCTCGATTTCAGTGACCCGAAGGCTGCTATCTTTACCTTCCGACCGGTCAGCTGGGAAAGCAACAGCCCCCGCTCATACGATGATGCAGGTCTGGAAGAAATCTGCCTCGCAGTCATGATGCCTTTCTTTGCGTATTTACCGCTGCTGTTCGTCCTGGGGAGCCTGCGCTCCGGGCTCTGGCATGCCACCGGCGGGCGGGACCTCCTGCGGCTACCCCTCTGCGAAGCAACCCTGCTGCTGGAGGCCGGTAGCATCTGCTTGATTTACGGGCTCATCCGCATGAATGAGCCGACGCCCACTCCTACCCTGGGTCTGGCTACCGTTATCCTGGCCCTCGGCATCCTGGCCCACACCCTCCGCCGCTGGCACTCCCAGCGACCATAACCCGCTACACAGAAAACCCCGGAGCCTCGCGGCTCCAGGGTTTCCAAACCAATAGAAAGAAAGGGGGATTTTTAGCCCAGGGTCGGCTTCTTGGCGCGACGCACAGCACCGAAGCGCTTCTGGAACTTGTCGATACGACCCTCGGTGTCCACGAACTGGTTCTTACCGGTGAAGAAGGGGTGGGAATCGGAGGTGATACCGCAGGAAATCACATAGTGCTCAACACCGTCGATTTCTTCCTTCTTGGCGGAAGTTGCGGTGGAACGGGTGATGAAACGGCGGCCCGTGGTAATGTCCACGAACACAACGGGATTGTACTTGGGATGGATGTCAGCTTTCATAGTCTTTCAGGCTGCGTTACCGTCGCAGCGCGCTGGGATTTTACTACGCTTTTCTTTATTGTCAAGTCGTATTTTCCCCTTCCTCCTCATTTTGACATGAATTTCAAGAAATTTTACATTTCCCTACAAATTGGTAGAATTTACTGTTGACAGCGCAATTTCCTTATGGTATTTTAGAATCGTTCCAAGCAACAAGATAGAAAGGAAACCAATTATGAGCAACTATACGTCCACCACCGTACATGAAGGAAGCATGCGCTGCGTCACAAACTTTCCGCAAGGCAAAGCGGTATTCACCACTGATGTAGGCTCTGCCCTGGGCGGACGAGGAGAGTGTCCCTCCCCTGCGCAGATGCTGGCAGCAGCAGTGGCCTCGTGCATGGCCAGCATGATGGCCTTCATGGGAGCCCGCCGCGAGCTGAACACCGCCGGCATTTCCATTGAAGCCGGATATGAAGAAGGCAAGAGCGGTATCACGGCACTGAATTTCCACATCACAGTACCGAATCCGACCACGGTGGGAGAACGCGCTGTGCTGGAAGCCGCGGTGAAAGGCTGCCCCGTGGGTGCGGCCATTGCTCCCACCGTAGAAAAGAAGATTTCCTGGACCTGGGCCGAGTGACCCGGAATTTGGCTGAAAGACAGAAGACACCAACCATAGAGAGGAAGCAGACCGGGAGGGGCAAGTGTGTGGCCTCTCCCGGTTTCTTTTACCAGCCCGGGTACATTTCACTTGCCGGGCAGAATCGCATCTGCTACACTCTGGACATGAAGCACCCCCGAATTCGCAGATGGACAAAGCGCCTGGGCATTTTCCTTGGCAGTGCCGCACTGGCCATGCTGCTGCTCACGGGAGGAGGGACGGTATGGCTCTGGTGCTGGAGCTGGGATGGAGCCCCGGTGTTTCATGAGAGTTGGAACGAAGCCGAGCGCGCCGCACTGCTGCAACTGGATGACGAGCTCCGCCAGGCTCTGCAGGAAACCGTTTCCTCAGTGGATGCCAGACCGGATTTTTTCGGGTTGCTGGAGGGGCAGAACAATCTGGAAGCATTGGCAGATGAACTCCACACCATCTATATCGGCAGGGAGCTGAGCGCAAAGTTCCACGAGCAGTTGCACCGGGTGGCCGGGAATGGCAATGGAGCAGATGACGAGCTGATTACTTATGGCACAAACCCAGCCCACCAGACAACGCTGGCCATCTGGGCGGCACTAACCGGCAATCTGCCCGCACTGGAAGCACTCGTTGCCCACGGAGCCAATCCGAACACCCTCCTTTATAACGACAAAGGCACCGAGATGGATACCCCGCTCACGCCGGTCATCAACGGTTGCTTCCTGAACGGCGAACGTGTACCTTGGGAGAAACGGCGAGAAACGGCGGATTTCCTGCTGCAGCATGGAGCCGATATCAATGGCACCAAGCGCGTTATCGGGCTCGCTTGCGACCTTCCCCTGGTGCTGCATGGTGAAAGTGCACCCTGGCTCTGGGCTCTCGACCACGGCAAGACCATGAGTATCGAAAATCTCTGCAACATCGTGGCAGAAGAAGGTGCCATGCCCGTTCTCGAACGCATCCTGCGCGAAAAACGCATTGATATCAATGATGTGAGCGGCACAAAAACCGCGTTGCAGGCACTTCTGCACCCACTGCGATATGTGCCGGACGATGAGGCATGGCAGGAACTCCAGGAGCGGCAGATAGAGCCGCGGCTCGATATGCTGCTGGCCGCCGGCGTCGTCCCGGCCCTGCTTCCGAAAGAGGCAGAAGCTCAACGCCCCGGCGAAAGTGATAATGAATACCACGAGCGGTTGCTCAATACCCGCGCCTGTGATGATTTACCCGCAGACATCGTTCTCTCCGCTCTGGAACAGGCAGAGCTTCCCCAGCACCGGGAGCTCTGCCAGCGCATTCTCAACACACTCCGCGCCGTCGGAGCCGAAAAGCCGGCCAGTTCCACATCTCCGGACGCGCCCTGAGCCCCGCTTCGCGGCATGCGCAGCCCCCATGCAGGGAGACAGAAAAGACAAGGCGAAGAGCAAGGTGCTCAGGTATTTACTCATGGTTCAGATACAATCCGGGTATTGGGGGAAAGACCGTAAACCTGGGGCTCATACATGAGCTGAGCCTGGGCGGGCGGCGCGGCAGAGGTGCCGGCGCGCTTCACGCGGGCGTAGTACTGCATGTTGAGCAGGTCGCGGCCCTCCCAGCGGGTGCAGAAGCCGCGAACGCGGTCGGCCAGGTACTCACGGTGATCGAACCAGAAGCTCCAGCGGGTCGGTTCCAGACCAGCAGACTGGCCTGGAACATTCGGGTTGATGGCCTCCATGCAGGCGGGAAGGTAATCCTCCAGCACCAGGTACTTGAGCTCATCCGCCACCTTGGCGCAGGTGAGCGTGACGCGCACCACATCGCCCACCTTGAAAACGGTGTCGGGGCGCCACACGCCATCTGCCCCCCTGGTCTCGTACAGACGGGTAAGCTGCAGACCGCACTCCGTCACGCCCGGGTAGTCAGCGGTGGCCGGCAGCGCACGCACGCTGAAGGTGGCATACACCGTGCCCTCCTTAGCCGCCAGCATGGTGGGCAGCGTCTTCATCTCCTGCCCCGCCTGCCAGGGCAGCGGCACGATGGTGCTACCTTTGTCCAGCTTGACTTCCGTGCCATCCTGCAGCAGCAGCGTGGCCTCACCACCCTCATTTTTCTTGAGATTCAGGTACTCCGCCAGTGCCAGCAGGGTCCAGGCATGGCGCTGCGTGGTTCCGTGGCGGTAATCGCGCCCGACTGTACGCATCCAGCTGCGGAAAGCCGCATCCCCCTCAGCCGGGGTGGTCAGCAGGGAAAGGATGAACTGCATGCCAGCGCGCGACTCGCGGTCGAGGCAGGCATTCTTCTTCTCCAGCGACTTACGCAGAACCGACTTCATACCCTCAGACTCACCGCGGGTGCGGGCAAGGCAGAACTGCGCCATGGCAGAAAGCTTGCTGGTATCTGCCTTCCAGAGGAATTGGAGCAGATTCTCCAGTTTTTCCTCAGGCACCTCATAGCCCTGCTCCTGCGCCAGCTTCAGCACACAGGCCGCATGAGCACTGGCCCACAGACAGGATTCGCGCTGGCCAGCCCAGTATGCCAGGCCACCGTCCTTGCACTGGCGGCTGAGCAGCTCTCCAATAATCTCCTTCACGGTATTCTTCACTTCCTCCGGGCTGGTTCCGGCCAGGAGCGGGCAGAATGGCGCCAGGTGGTCATACAGCAGCCAGGGGATGAGCGCCGAGGCGCGCTGCTCAGTGCAGCCGTAGGGATAAGTCAGCAGGAAATCCGCAGCTCCCGCCAGGTGCAGCAGCGGATTGGCCGAGACCTGCAGCTCCATCCTGCCACGGGTGGCTGTCGCTACTTCAGCCTCCAGAAGAACGGCCAGAGATTGGGCTGGAGCACCCGCCGGAATCGCAAGGCGGTGTACTTCCTTGAGCACCGGTGCGGGGAAACGCACCTCGAACTCACCCTGCACCGCATCGCTGCCGGGCTTGCCGAGCGCCGTCCAGCGCAGCTTCTGTCCGCCCTCCGAGGCAGCCTTGAAATGGAAGTACAGGGTACCCTGCCCGTGTGCAGCCAGCGTTATCCGCTGCGGAGCGGCCGCTCCTTCGAGGGTGACAGTCCAGGTGCCGGCTTCATCCGTATTGTTCACAATGGAAAGCGGCAGACGCAGCTCATCGCCCAGGCTCATGAAAAGCGGTGTGCCCGGGGTGAGCATCACGGGCTGGGCCACGGTGAATTCACCCGAGGCTGAGCCGAAGCGCTTGCCGCCCTTATCCAGAGCCACGGCAAAGACACGGTAGGTCGTGAGCGTGTCCGGCAGCTTCACCTCCGTGGAGAATCGCCCATCAGCATCGGCACGCAGCGACCCTTTCCACACGGCAACAGGCGCAAAATCCGTACGCAGACGCGGCGCCGTCATTTCGCTTCCGCCGGCCACTTTCCCCAGGCCTGCCCCCATCGCCATTGGCGCCTGTGCGGCATCCAGGCCGACGCCAAGGTCAATCCCCGTGCCGCATTCCTCCTCCATGGCTATGTCCAGATCCTGCACAGCTGCATTCCTGGCAGAAGTCTTTCTACTGTAGTAAGTAGCCGCGCGATTCAGGCGCGCCCCATCGGCAGCACTGCACACAACCTGACATGCTCCGTATGATGTCGGGGTGAGGGAATACCCCTTGCCCACCAGGTCACCGCGCCATATACCGGGCATGAGACTGAGCTCATTCATCACCTTGTTGCGACGATACGGCACTCCCGCCCCGGTGAGGCTGAAACGGCGCGACCAGCCGCGGCAGAAGAAGGATTCGGGGTCGGGTTTCTCATACCGCCCAACAGAAAGCATACCGGCATCCACCGCGTAGAGGGTCACCTCCGCATCGGCGGGCTGTCCATCTGCCAGAACGCAGCCGGAGAGAGTAACCGTCTCCGCCGGGCGGCAGACCTGCTGCGGCAGGTTCAGCTCCACATCCAGGTGATATTTCGAAATGGGCACAAAACACTCCCCATGGCTGATTACCGGTGCCGACTGAGTATCAGCCGGTGGCAGCACCAGGGTGACACTCACCGTGCCTTCCTCACCGGATTGCAGCGGCACCCGGTGGGTCTGAATCCCGGCCTGCACCGGCAGCACCAGATGACGCAGCTTCTGCGCACAGCCAATGAAGAGATGAGCCTGCGCGGCCTTCGGCAGCTCGCAGCGCAGCTCCAGCTCACCCGCCTTATGCTCCAGCTTCAGCTCGGGAGACTCCGCTCGCGGACGGAAGAACCAGAGCGGATGCGTCGTGGTGCTTTCGCGTCCTTCGGCATCGCGAGCACTGATAACCCAGGCATCAGCATCGGGATACTTTTCCCGGGCATCAAAAGGCAAGGGGTGGCCGAGTTCACAGTTGGCGGGCACCGTCATGCTGCCGACCCAGAGTTCCACCTTGCGGTCTTCCATCTTACCTAAGCCGTTGTCGCCAATGATGGGTTCCCGCTTATGCTGAATAAGTTTCAGATTCAGCTGCTGCTCACGCCCCAGCACCTTATTCGTGCGGGCATCGAAAAGCTTCACACGACCACGCGACTGCCCCACATAAAAATCCGCGGGATAGACGGTCTTATGAAGCTCGGACATCCGCACAACTTCCTCGCGGTCGTTCATCACACAGCCGCTCACGCAGATGACACGCCGCTCCTTGACCGGTTCCTTCAGCTCCCGGGTGAGGCTGGCCTTACCCTCTGCATCAAGCTTGAGCTCAACCTGCTCGTTCTCCACATTGAGGGAACACTCTGCCCCCGCCATCGGTACCCCGCTGTAATCTACCGCGGAAACATGCACGGTAAAATTCTTCGGGGTAACGGGGGCAAGCTCCAGCTCCAGCGAAGCTTTGAAGGCATCCCGGCGGAACACCTGGCAATTGGCAGAAATCCACTGCCGGAAATTGCCGCACTCTACGCCGATGGAGTAGAAGCCGGTTACATCGTCCTCGCCCTTCGGCAGCAGGAACTGCGCCTCGAAGGCGCCGAACTCGCCCAGCGAAACCTCGCGGGTCTGCAGATTTTCCCCATTCGGCGCGCGGAAAATGAGTTTTGCCTTCTTCTGAGCCGGAATGGCGCAGCTGCCATCGGCCAGCTTGTGGCGCAGAATACCGCGCACATTGATAGTGTCGCCGGGGCGGTACAAGGGGCGGTCCAGCACCAGCATGGTGGACTGCCCGCGGCCCCGGGAACCGGCACTACGTCTCTTGCCGTGCCACAGATTGAGCAGCACGGAATCATTCCCGCTGCGCACTTCCACCAGACCATTGATGGCAGAATCTTCCGGCAACCAGGCAATGCCGTTCTGCACGGTCAGCTGGCACCGGGCACCGGCCTTGTCACTGTAAGTCACCGTGCCGGACTCCACCGGGGAGCCGTCCGAAAAGCGATTCACCAGAATAGCGGCATCGCCCACAGCCACATTCAAATCCGTAACCTGCACCACCACATCCTGCTGCGAATCCAGCGATTCAGCAGGTTTCCTGTGCAGCTGCAGCGCACTCCGCACCCCGGCATTTGCTACAGGCTGCAAGCGCAGCAGATACGTGCCGGGAACCACAGGGCCGCCGATAGCGGAATCGAGCGGGAGCACGGCCTCGCCGCTCTGCAGCAGGCCACCGGCTCCGGCGGGAAGCTGCATTCCGGGCAAGGGTGTGGCTCCTTCCAGCACCTCAGCGCTGCGTGCTGCTCTTTCTTTTTCCTCATCGCGCAGACGAATCAGCTGGTAAACATCCTGTGACCTGGCACTATTGTTCACCTCCAGACCGAGCTCACGGCGGGCATCCAGCATATCACAATCCAGTTGCCGGGCCAGCACCCGGGCAGAATTGCTCAGGCGCCCCTCCACGGCCAGAGCCCGCTTATCTTCCGCCACGCGCCAGGCACTCACCTTCACGGAATCCAGGTTCGTATACGGCAGGCGCAGGTTATGGTCACCTTTCAGGGGTACTTGCACGGCCTCGCCATATTGCAGCACGGGCCAGGCGGGGTTCAGCGCAATGCGGTGGCGGTGCTCCGCGGCCAGTCCCCAGCCCAGAGCCGACTTGGTATCACCCGGCAGCACCACATCCAGCACAGCCGGCACTGGGGCACTCACCTCCACAAAGAAACCGAGCGCCAGCCCCTTCGGGGTATAGGACAAATCGCCACCCGGGCGTTCCCAGTGCGGGCCAACCATGGGCAATTCCTGGGCACCAGAGTAGCGAAACTCCAGACACTGGCCGTTCACCATCAGCTGTTTTTTACCATCCCCGGCTGCTGACGCCACCTGTTCCCCCACCGTCAGCTGCATACGGTCGAACAATCCCGGCAGGTCTGCTGCCTTCATAGGTTCACTGAAAAAGACACGCAGACGGCAGGTCTTGTTTTCATGCAACACCCACTCCACTCCAGAGCCCAGATCTGCTTTCGGCACCAACCCACAGACAGGATCCGCCGTGGCAAAGCCCTGCGCCTTCTCCGGCAGGAGAAGCAGGTGCCATTCCTTCTCCGGCTCCAGCGGACTTACCGGGCGCACGACCACATGCCCCGGCAGCGGGGTATCGGGGGTGAGTTTTTTCCACACGTCTTCGCCGCGATTCTCCAGGATGCGCAGTGTATTCAGAGTCACGCCGTGCTTCAGGCATGCTGGCTCGAGCGTCGTCTCCACTGTCGTGCTGTAACGGACTTCCTCGAGCTCTTCATCCCAGTGGGCCTCCCGGAATACAAAGCGTAAGCCGGAATCGGGCGAGAGCCCGCGGCTTTCACGGGTCAGGTGGTGATTAGCGCTCACCACAACGCCCACTCCCTTGTCATCCATGAAATCCTTTCCGCTCAGGGTATCATCCGGGCAGAAAAAAACACGTTCCTGCTGCGGCGCCTCTGCCCCGCCCAGATATGTTGTGCCGGGATTCAGGCGGAACCTGTATTCCGTGGCGCAGGAAGTGCCCACCGGGAAACTGATACGCAAGGTATCCTGGTCGCGCCACACGCCGGTGGGCTTGAACTGAGCATCGCCGGTGATAGTGAAAATATCGCGCCCGAGGTCCTCATCACTCAGACCGGAGGTATCGTCGTAGTAGCCATTGTGCACAGCAGTCTGACTCACCAGTGGTTCCGGGAACTTGAACTCCACGACCTGCTCATAACGGTCAGGGCGTAGTTTCGGCCATTCAGCCGAGTTGGCAGGCAACAGGGTAGCAGCACAACCCAGCAGCATGATAGGAAGGTGTTTCATAGACATTCGTTCTTGTTTTGGTCAGACAATAGCATCAGAATTCTGTTCAAGGTTCACTCTTGATGCGGGCGTTAGGCGAAAGGCCATATACCTGCGGTTCATACATGAGTTGAGCCTGCGCCGGCGGGGCCATGGAGGTGCCGGCACGCTTCACCCGGGCATAGTAGCGCAGGTTGAGCAGGTTCCTGTCCGACCAGCGGGTGCAGAAGCCACGCACGCGATCGGCCAGGTACTCGCGGTGGTCGAACCACTGGCTCCAATCCAGCGCCGGAAGCCCCACAGCCTGACTGGGCACATTCGGGTTGATGGCCTCCATGCAGGCGGGCAGATAATCCTCCAGCACCAGGTATTTCAGCTCATCTGCCACCTTGGCGCAGGTGAGCGTGACGCGCACCACGTCACCTACCTTGAAGCTGGTAGCAGGGCGCCACACGCCGTCTGCCGACCTGGTTTCATACAGGCGGGTCACCTGGAGCCCGTGCTCTGTCACCCCGGGATAATCCGAAACAGACGGCAGAGCCCGCACACGCAGCGTGGCATACACTGTGCCGTTGTGGGCCGCCAGCGTGGTGGGCAGCGATCTCATCTCCTGCCCCGGCTGCCAGGGAAGCTTTACCTCAGTGGCTTGCTTGCCCAGCGGAATCTGCAAGCCATCCTGCAAGGCAAGTATGGCCGAGCCTCCCTGCTCCTTCTTGAGGTTGAGGTATTCCACCAGGGCAAAGAGCGTCCAGGAATTGCCCTGGGTGGTGCCGTGGCGATGGTCGCGGCCCACGCTGCGCATCCAGGTGCGGAAGGCCGCATCTGCCGCATCGGGGTTCTCCAGCATGCTGAGCATGAACTGCAGACTGGACTTCGTTTCGCGCAGAATCCAGTCGCGGGTCTCGTCCTCTTTCAGCATCTCGCGCAGGATATCCTTCATCTGCCCGGTCTTGCCGCGGGTGCGGGCAATGGCAAAGCGCGTGCGGGCCGATTCCTTGCTGGCAGAGGTCCACCACAAGTAGCTGTAGAGCCTTTCCATGACCTCCTCCGGCACCTCGTATCCCATTTCCTGCGCCAGCTTGAGCACATAGCCTGCGTGAGCCGTGGCCCACAGGCTGGAGTGGTGCCACCCGCCCCAGTAGGAGAGGCCACCATCCTTGCACTGGCGGGGCAGCAGCTCATCCAGCACTTTCTGCACTACCTTCTTCACATCCTCAGGTGGCGTCTGAGCCATCTTCGGGCAGAAGGGGGCCAGATGCTCATACAGCAGCCAGGGAATGAGCGCCGAAGCACGCTGCTCGGTGCAGCCGTAGGGGTACTCCAGCAGGAAATCCGCAGCCCCGGCCAGATGCAGCAGAGGATTGGCCGAGGCCACCAGCTCCAGCTCACCACGCGTGGCGGTACCCACCTCGCTGCCCAGCATCGTGGCCAGCTGCACCGCAGCCTCGCCCGGAGCGAGGGTGAAGCGGTGCGTTTCCTTGAGCACCGGCGCGGGGAAACGCACGGCGAACTCGCCCTGCACCGCATCGCTGCCGGGTTTGCCAATCGCGGTCCAGCGCAGCTTCTGCTCACCTTCCGCTGTAGCCTTGAAATCAAAGAAGAGCGTGCCGCTCTGGCGCGCACCC
>JAFVQN010000051.1 GCA_017504805.1 Akkermansia sp.
GGGAAGGCCTGTGGGGTTCCATCACCAAGTTCAACCTGAAGGGTGCTTCCGTGCTCATCCAGGAAATGATTACCAAGGCTACCGAGACCATCATCGGTGTAAACAGCGACAAGAACTTCGGCCGCGTCATGGTGTTCGGCACCGGCGGTATCTACACCGAAGTGATGCGCGATACCACCATGCGCATCCTGCCGGCTGATGACTTCACCGACATGATTAAGGAGACCAAGGTCGGCACCATCCTCAACGGTGTGCGCGGCGAGGCTCCCAAGGCTGTGGGTCCGCTGGCCGACACCCTGGCCAAGGTGCAGAAGCTCGTGCTCGAGATTCCCGAAATCACCGCTATCGACGGCAACCCGGTGCTCGTCACCGCCGACCGCGCCGTGGTGGTGGACTTCAAGATGATTCTCAAGTAATCTTCCCTGAAATCCCATTCAGCAACGTCCCGCTTTCTCCGGAAAGCGGGACGTTTGCGTCATGTCATAACAAACTTCCCTGTCTGCAACTGGCTTTCACCCACGCATTTCAGGTGCGAGTCCGACTACTCAGCGAAGCAATTCATCAACAGTCTGGAGGCGGGAAGAGCCGAACCAACCGGCCTGATGCAAACGGCGGCGCTGTTCCAGAACACGCCGGGTTGCAGGAGTAAGCAGCACCTCCACCGCCCACTTCTCGTATGAGGACAGCTCCGCTTCCTGCGTTGTTCCCTGCAGACGGGTCTGGGCTGTTGTTTCCCAGATGGGAATGAGAGCCTGCAGGCGGGAAACTGCAGCTTCCGCACTGGCCGCGTCCCGTACCAGGGACAGCACGCGCTCTACCTCGACGAGGGTAGAAGACATAGCAGTGATATCGGAAAGCAGGCGCTCCCGGGGAGTATGCCTGCCGGGCACCATATCAAACATCGCCCCCACGGGGAGTTGCAACATGCAAAGCGTGTGTTCCCGGGCCGGCAGCTGCAACGACTCCGACACCAGGCGAATCTGCAGGGTATCTATGGTGTACGTCTCCTGCAGAAGGAGCCGGAGAGCCTGCTCCACGGCATACTCCTGTCGGCGGCTGAGATTGCCGTCTGCCAGCAGCTCCAGGTACCGGACAAAGCTGTCGGGTGCGCCCAGGTGACGGGCCAGCAGCGCAGTAGCACGATTATTCTCAGCAGTAATGCGACCGCGGTCAGCCTTTGCCTGGCTGGTGCGGTATACGAGGGCGCGTTTCAGCGCGGCTCGTTCCAATTGGTAGCGGATACCCGAAGAGCGGGCTTCCTCCCGGGTGGGCGGCAGCGGCTGCACACACTGCAGAATGGTGGCCTGAGGTTCCTGCCCCAGCACAGCATTCAGCACGTTCTGCGATGGAGCATTCCACGCCGCCAACGGCAGGGATGCCAACATGAACAGAGCGGAAAGTGCGACCCTCATCCCTCAATCAGGCAAACTCGCCCATATAAAACTTCTTCTTACCGCGCCGGATGATGACGATACCGCCTTCGAGCGCAACTTCCGGAGTGAGCTGCCAGGTGGCATCCTTCACAATCTCACCGTTGATGGAGATAGCGCCATTGCCGATAAACTCGCGGGCCTCGCGTTTGGAACTGCATACCTTGGCTGCCACCAGAGCATCCGCCAGCGGGCCGGCAGTCAGCGTCACCTGCGGCACATTCTTCATGCCACTCTTGATATCGCGGGCAGACAGGCTCTTGAAATCACCGGCGAAGAGCTTTTCACTCACCTCCACAGCGTGCTCAAACTCGGCAGAGCCGTGCAGGTCGGTGATGATTTCGCGGGCAAGCGCCTTCTGGGCAATGCGCTGCTCCGGATGCTCATTGTGGCGGGCCTCAATCTCCATAATTTCCTCAGGAGAAAGGAAGGTGAGGCGCTTCAGGTAGGTAATGACGCAAGCGTCGTCGCTGTTGAGCAGGAACTGGTAAAGCTCGTAGGAGGACGTCTTCTCCTTATCCAGCCAGAGGGCGTTGCCCTCGCTCTTGCCGAACTTGTTACCCTGGGCATCGGTGACCAGAGGCATAGTGAGCGCATAAACCTCATCACCCGTCGTCTTGCGGATAAGCTCGATACCGGTGGTGATATTGCCCCACTGGTCACTGCCGGCCACCTGGAGGTCCACTCCGCGAGTCTCGTGCAGATGCTTGAAGTCGATAGCCTGGATAAGCATGTACGAGAACTCGGCATAGGAAATACCGCTTTCCATCTGGCGGCGCACGTGGTCCTTGGTGAGCATGTAGCCCACGTTAATGTACTTGCCGTAGTCGCGGAAGAAGTCAATGACGTTCATCCCGTTAATCCAGTCATAATTGTTCACCACCTCAAAGCCGAACACCTTTTCCACCTGGGCGCGCAGGGCATCATAGTTGCGGAACACCTCCTCCTTCTGCTTCAGCTCGCGTTCCACCGTACCGCGGGGATCGCCGATGAGTCCGGTAGCCAGACCGACCAGCAGAATCGGATGGTGGCCGTGCTCTTTCATGCGGCGAGTGATGAGGAAGCTGGAATAGTGCCCCAGGTGCAGGCTGTCCGCGGTCGGGTCAGTGCCGATATAGAAGGTAAGGCCGCCCTTATTGAGCTTCTCGATGAGATCCGGGCTGGAAATCTGATTCACCAGCCCGCGCCATTCCAGTTCTTCGTAAAAAGTCATTTTCGGATATTATGATGCGGTTGAGCCAGCATGATACCACGCCCGCCCCACCCTGTCAATGCGCGGAACAGTCAACACATTAGCGCAGTGTCATGCGTAGCGCTGCATTCTGAGGCAAAATCTCCCCGCAAAGCAGCCATTCCTGCAGCCCTCACTCCTGAACAGTCTGCCGGCGGGTATAGTATTTCTTCAGCGCAAACATCAGCGCAACCTGGGAGATAAACACCAGCGGGAACACGATGAACCAGTTATGCACAAAGCCCGCCAGCAGGAATGCCACCAGGGAAATCCCTGAAACCACCAGCACATAAGGCAACTGGGTTGAGACATGGCTCAGGTGGTCGCACTGCGCGCCGGCGCTGGACATGATGGTGGTATCAGAAATGGGGGAGCAATGGTCACCGGCCACAGCCCCAGCCAGACAGGCCGACATGCCGATGAACATGAGCGGGCTGGTGGGGTCAAATGTGCTGACCACAATGGGAATCAGAATGCCGAAGGTCGCCCAGGAGGTGCCGGTCGAGAACGCCAGCACACCAGCCACCACAAAAATGACGGCCGGCAGGAAGTTCACCAGGCCTGCCGCGCTGTGCTCCATGTGAAAGGCTATGAACTCGCGGGCTTCGAGAGCAGTGGTCACATTTTTCAACGCCGTAGCCAGAGTGAGGATGAGGATGGCCGGCACCATGGCAACAAAGCCCTCCGGAATGCAGCGCATGGCTGCGCGGAAACTGAGCACGCCCCGCAGGCGGTAGAACGCCATGACCAGCACCAGCGCCATGATGGCTCCCCAGGGCAGACCGACCGTGGCATCGGTCGCGCTCAGTGCATCGGCAAAGGATTTGCCCTCCAGAATACCGCCCACGTACACCAGCGCAAAGGTTTCCAGCGCAATCAGCAGCAGCACCGGCAGCACCAGGTCCACCAGCCTGCCGCGGCGGGGCGCGTTGTCCTCAAGTTCCTGCATCGCCTGCTCCGGCACCACGGTGTGCAGGTCGCCACGCAGCATGGCATTGCGCTCATACCGCGCCATCGGCCCGAAATCAAAGCGCATCAGTACCAGCATAACCACAAAACTCAGCGAAAGAAGAGAATAGAAATTGAACGGTATGGCCTGAATGAACAACTCCAGCCCATTATATCCGGTACCGGTGGAATACTGGGAAACCGCCGCTGCCCAGCTTGATATGGGCGCTATCATGCACACCGGGGCTGCCGTGGCATCAATGATATACGCCAGCTTGGCGCGCGAAACACGCTTCGCATCCGTCACCGGCTTCATCACGCTACCCACGGCCAGACAGTTGAAATAGTCATCGATGAAAATCAGGATTCCCAGCACAAAGGTGGCCAGCTGGCTGCCGATGCGGGATTTCACGTGCTTCTGAGCCCACTCGCCGAAGGCCCGGGCAGCGCCAGTCTTGTTAATCATGCAGACAAAGGCGCCGAGAATCACCAGGAAGATGAACACGCCGGTGGTATCCTTCATTCCGTCCATCAGGCCCTTGTTGACCACAAAGTCCACCGTATCGAGGAACGAGAACTGCGTCACAAAGCATCCACCCAGCACCACCCCCGCAAACAGGGACGAATACACCTCCTTGGATATCAGGGCCAGCACAATGGCCAGCAAGGCCGGAGCCAGCGCCCAGAAAGTACCGCAGAATGCGGATTTCGCCGCCGCGGCCGTCTCCTCCGCAGCATAGCCCTGCGAAGCCAGCATCAACATCGCGACAAAAAGCAGCACCAGTATATTCTTCAATGATTTCCGCATCTCTGTTTCAGTAATTTGCGCCCAAAACTAGCACAAATATCCCGCCATGTCAACATTATTGCATCCCGCCTGGATGTTTGTCGGAGCGCAGGTCTTCAGTCCCGAAATCTCACTGCATTTAACCGGGACTGAAGTCCCGTGCCTCGAGAGCAACAACTTCCTGCTGATCGCCCCCCTTTTTTCACCCCCTGGGCCACATATGCAAGCCCGCAGGGAATTTTCAAATTGCACCTTGATTTACCCGGCCTGCAATGCTAGAATGCACCACGTTATGAACAACTGGATTTCTGCTGTTTTCAGTCCCACCGGCGGCTGCTCCGCCATTGCCACCGCCATTGCAGGAGCCCGCATGGGTAAGCGAATCGACCTCTGCGCTCCGGTGGAACCACTGGAAGTGCCCGCATGGGTGCCGGTGCTGGCCGTAGTCCCGGTGTACGGCGGCCGCGTACCGGCCGTGGCGATTCAGCGTCTGCGAGCCCTCCGGGGTCAGGGTGGCCCGGCCATTGCCGTGGTGGTCTACGGCAACCGCGCATACGAGGATGCCCTGCTGGAGCTCAAGACCACCCTCACGGAATCCGGTTTCGCGGTAGTGGCAGCTGCCGCCTTCATCGCAGAGCACAGCATCATCCGCAGCATTGCCCCCGGCCGGCCGGATGCCGCCGACCTCGCCCGCTGCGTTGAGTTCGGCGCCGCAGTGGAGTCAAAACTGGCGCAGGATACCCCCGGCACCGTGGAAGTGCCGGGCAATGCAGACTACCGCCCCCTGCCCCAGATGCCCGCCACCCCGCTGGTGACAGATGCCTGCGGCGGCTGCGGCATGTGCGCCCGTAAGTGTCCTGTGGGGGCGATTCCGCTGAGCAACCCGCGCAGCACAGACGCCGGCAAGTGCATTCTCTGCATGCGTTGCGTGGCTATCTGCCCGCGCAAGGCCCGCGTTCTGCCGCCCCCCATGGTGCAGGCCTTCACTGCCAGACTCACCGCCATTGCCTCTGAACCGAAACTTCCGGAACTCTTCATCTGATTATGACCGCTGCAACAAGCCTCGTCAGCCTCGTCATTGCGCTGGCAATACTCTTCGTCATCATCTATCTTTCCTATCTGGTGGTTTCCTGGAAACAATGCACGCAGCGCGAACTGCTCAAGACCAGTGCCACGCTTTTCGGCGCAAGCTTCGTGATGTCCCTGGCTGGCGTCCTACTTCAGGGGGTACTCCCCGGGGGACTCGTCAAGCTGCTGGTTAACATCGCCTTCTTTGTACTGATGTACATATTAGGCCGCAGACAGCTCAGACTCTCCCGCAAACGCGCTATTCTGGCCGTCTGCATCCCCCTCAGCCTCACACTTCTGGGGCTGGCCATGCTCATCGTGTTCATGCAAGCCTACTGAGACTCGTCAAGTTTCGGGACAGCAAAAGAGAATCCCGGTAATATAACAGGATATGGTGAGCTGGGATATCGTACTAGGGCTGATGGTCATGGCATTTGCCCTGCCCTTCATCTTTCTGGGCAGCAAGATGAAGAGCATACGCTGCCGCAGCCAGGAGGTACACAATGAAGTAAAACAACTGCGCAGCCTGCTGGCTGAGCTGCAAGACCACGTGCGGCATGACCAGTCGCTGTTTCTGGAAGCGCTGGGGGTCCCGTTTGTGCTGATGCGCCCCTCCGGGCGCGTCGTGATGGCCAATCGCAAAGCCTGCGAGTTGTTCGGCATGGAAAGCATGACCAACACCAACCTGCTGCGGCTGCTACCCGAAAGTGACCTGCGCAGCCTGCTCAAGAAAGCCAGCACTGCGAGCGAACAAGTGCGTGCCACCGTCAGTGTCCCCCGGACAGATGGCGAGCGCATCTACCGGACCAAGGCCACGCCGCTGGCCACCCGCGAACGCCACATCGGCATCGTACTCCTCGATGTGACGGAGGAACACCGCACCCAGGTGATACGCCGCGATTTCGTGGCCAACGCCTCACACGAGCTGCGCACCCCGCTCACCCTGATTCTGGGGTATCTGGAAACCCTTCTGGATGACCCGGAAGCCGCCGGTGATGCAGAAATGCGGCAGCGCTCGCTGGGTATCATGAAACGCCACGCCGACCGCATGGCGCGTCTGGTGGCAGATATGCTGATGCTGTCGCGCATGGAATCCCCCGGCACCAGCTACCTCAAGAAAGAGCATTTCGACCTGATGCAAGTGGCCGAGGACGTGATGCTGCGGCTGGAACAAATGGCCTGCTCCCAGCAGGCCCGGATCCGGATTCAGATTGAACCGCGACCATTCGTGATGAATGGCGATGCCTTCTACTGGTCGCAGGTGCTGTTCAACCTGCTGGAAAATGCACTGAAAAACAACCCGGCCCCCGGGCTGGAGATAGAGCTGAGCGCCCATACCGCAGCAGATGGCAGCCGGCGCATCCAGGTGACCGACAACGGCGTGGGCATCGACTCTGAATTCATCCCATTCATCTTCAATCGCTTCTACCGCGCTGACAAGAGCGGACGCATCAAAGGAACCGGGCTCGGGCTAGCCATTGTCAAGCACGCCGTAGAGGCCCACGGCGGCAGCATCTCCGCCGAAAGCACCCCCGGGCAGCGCACCAGCTTCACCATCACCCTCCCCCACACACCAGCATAACCGATGTTCATCATCAGCACCTTATTGATTGGAGTCGTACTCTTTGCCTACACGCTGTGGCGGCTGATTCTACCCCTGCCGCTGCGGTGGTGGTGGAAGTTCCTGCTCTGTGTGCCGCTCGGGCTGGGTGCCTTCCGCTACCCGCTGCTGTATGCCATCTATGGCGGTCATTTCTTCCGCCCGGCCTGTCCCATCTGGCTCGAGTTGCTCGGCAGCTGGCTATTCATCTCCCTGCTCATTCTGCTGGGGCTGCTGGTGGTGATGGAAGTAGCGCTGCTGCCGCTGCGGCTGCTGCAACGCCGCTGGTCCCTTTTCGGCAGGCTCCGCCGGGGGCTGCTTACCTTCTGCGCCCCCGCTGCGCTCGGGCTGGGCGCCTGGGGCGTCTACCAGGCCTTTCTCCCGCCGGAAGTCCGGGAAATCACCATTCCCCTACCCCGGCTCGAGCATCCGGTGCGGCTGGCCATGCTCACCGACCTGCACGCCGACCGCTTCAAACAAGCCGAATTCTTCCACGAAGTCGTGAAACGCACCAACGAGCTGCAAGCCGACCTCGTGGTCATCACCGGCGATTTTGAAGACGGCCACGTGTACGCCCTGGCTCCGGCCCTGGCTCCGCTCCGCCACCTGGAAGCCCGCTGGGGTATCTACGCCGTAGACGGCAACCACGACTACTTCTCCGGACACGATGCCTGGCAACGCTACCTCAGCAAACTGGGTATCCGCTTCCTGAACAACGAACACGTGCTCCCCGGCCCTGGTCATCTGGTACTCGCCGGCGTGACCGACCCCGCCGCCATCCGCGATGACTGCCCGCCGCCGGATATAGCGCGCGCCCTGGCCGGCAGACCGGCAGACAAACCCACCGTCCTGCTGGCGCACCAGCCCCGGCTCGCCCGCGAAGCCGCCCGCCACGACGTGCAGCTCCAGCTTTCCGGCCACACACACGGCGGCCAGGCCCCGGGGCTCCGCCACCTTATCGCTGCATTCAACGACGGCCTTGTCCAGGGGCTCACCATGTACCACGGGCTCCAGGTCTACATCTCCAACGGCACCTCACTCTGGTCTGGCTTCCCCCTCCGTCTCTTCACACCGGCGGAAATCACCCACATTCACCTCATCCCGGCCACCCAGGCTGATTGACTATTATTGATGAGGCAATTAAAGATTGAGGTGTTATCCGTATTGGTGGTGACGGACAAATTGGAATTTGTCGGGAAACTTTTCGAAGCACGGGACTTCAGTCCCGGTTATATGCACCGTGATTTCGGGACTAAAGTCCCGTGCTCCGACAACGCCAAAGTCCCATTTGTCGTTGAGTCCAAGCAATATTCTTTAATTGCCGGAGCAATAATGCCTGATCATTCCGCGCATCCGGAATCCGGAGCGTGAAGAGCCCCGGAGTCCTCATGCTGAGGAACCCCGGGGCTGAAATGAAAAGCAACAGGTGCGCTGCAGCCGATTACTCAGCGATGGTCACCTTGGCGTTGCGGGCCAGCAGGTCGATGACCTTGGAGGTAATCACGCTCAGGCGGATGCCCTGCACGCGGTTCTCGCGGTACATCTTGCGGATGAAGTTCTTGAGGTTCTTCTCCTTGGCCTGCTGGGCCATGCTGGCCATAGCCTCAACCATCTCCTGCTCTGTAGCCACGATGTGCTCCTTGCGGGCGATCTCCTGCAGCGCGAAATACACGCGCAGATTGCGCTCAGTCTCCTTCATGGCCTCGGCGCGGAATGCGTCCATATCCTTGGCCACGTCGTAGTTGCCGGCCTGGATGGCAGCGTACATCTTGCGCTGCACGGTGTTCTCATTCTCGCGCTCCACGAGGTCCTGAGGCAGAGCGAAGGTGAGCTGGTCAGCCAGCTTCTCGGAAATCTGGTCAGCCTTGGCTTCATCATTGGCGCGGGTCTTGGATGCCTTCATATTCTCGCGCACAATCTCCCTGATTTCGTCCATGCTCTTCTCAGGCAGAGCACCGGCGAACAGCTCAGGCGTAATCTCAGGCACGCGCTTCTCGCGCACTTCCTTCACCGTGCAGTTGAAGGTCACATCCTTGCCAGCCAGATCGGAAATCGGGAAATCCTCCTTCATGGTCAGCACGAGCTCCTTCTCCTCGCCAGCGCTTACCCCCTCCAGCCCCTGGGGAAGCCCGGGCATGAAGGAATCCTCCTCAATGGACACCCAGTGACCTTCGCGGCCTTCCATGAAACCAACAGGCTTGCCGCAATACTCAGCCGTGGGCTTGCCCTCCACACTCGTCTTGAAGTCAATGACCACGATATCGCCCTTGGCGGAGGCGCGCTCCACCACCACATGCTCGGCAGAGGATTCAGCGTACTTCTGCAGCGTCTCCTGCACTTCATCGTCGCTCACCTCGTTGGTGGGCACGGTCACCTCGATTCCCATGTATTCGGGCAGTTCAAACTCCGGCACGATGGTCAGGGTGGTCACCAGCTTGTAGGAACCATCCTCTTCTTCCGTCGTGGTAGGGTTGCCGAAATCAAGCACCTTCAAATCCGGGTTCTGCTCCAGCGCCTGCTCCTGCACATCTGATTTGATGCGGGCATCGAGTTCATCGGCAATGCCTTCGGCAAATCGCTTGGCAATCACGCTCTTGGGCGCCTTGCCCGGACGGAATCCAGGGATACGGGCGTTCTTGGAGTATGCAGCGATGGCGGCGTCCTTGATGGCAGTCACCTCGGCGGGAGTGGCGATGGCGGTAAGTGTTGCCTGGCAATCACTTGTCTTATCGATGGTAATGTCCATAATGATGCGGATTTAGAAAATTGATATAAAACGCGGGTGAATTCTACTACAAACCAGCATAAAAGGCAAGCGCAGAAACAGACATGCGCGTCAGCACCTCGCGCATCCCAAAGATCCGGGATACGTGAATTTACGATTGACAAATTGAAAGTTAGCGGCTTACGCCTCCAGGGCTGCGAATATATGCTTGCTGCCGAGGGTGAGGCGGGTGATACCCCACTACGAATTTTCTCACAGAACACTATGCCTTTATATCGTTCAGGGCTATTTTCGCATAATCTCAGGGGTCCGCGTACAAGAACTGGTAGCAGCTGCACTTCCTGCTTTACTTTTTTCCCGGGAAAAGGTAATATCGGAACACTGGATTCATCCCCCGCGCCGTCTTCCGTCCTCCTCCCGAAAAACAGCCTGTAATATCAGCCGAAGATATGAAACTTCACCTGAATCTCTCCCTTCGCCGCGCGCTCCTGGCCGCCATGGTTGCAGCCGCCGCACTGCCCACTGCCCGGGCCGGCGTGATGCACGATGACGTCACCTTCCAGACCTACACCGATTTCGGGCAGAACCGCGGGCGCTATGTGGTGGGCAGCAAGGTCAACGCCCTGCTCTCCCACATCCGCACCGAGGTGGATAAGGGCATCACCATCCACTACACCGATGGCACCACGCCCTACACGATTTCCAATGAACAGGGGATGATCAGCTTCAACGGCACGCATGATGGCGGGCATTCCGTGGTCATCGGCCCCAATTTCATCGCCACAGTCGAGCACAACGGCTCGATTGACGGCACCTTCTCCGAACGCACCGTGGGAAGCGCCCACGCCCTCAATTATGAAGCGGTTGATATCCGCAATTCATCCGCCTTCCGACTCGTGCCGGACTGGGGCAACGCGAAGTATGACTACATGCTGCAGCGCCAGAGCAAGGTGGTGACGGATGTCACCTGGAACCCGCTCACCACCCTGAGCAATGACCAGGTGGAGGACCTGGGCGGCAGCTACCTGTACCACTCAGGCTCCGGCACTCAGTACGTCTGGAATGAAGAACAGGAGCGCATGGAAAGCCTGACCGGCGCCTATGTCTACATCATCGGCGCCATCAACACCATCACCAGCGGCCAGATTCACGCCGGTTCGGATAACCTCAGCCTGCACCAGCAGCCAGGCTATGGCGAGGAAGGCAAGGACGGCGCAAGCCTGGACTACCCGCTGCCCAACGGCATACGCGCAGGCGATTCCGGCAGCCCCACCTTCATCTACAACAGCGCTACCGGGCAGTACGAATACATCGCAGCCCAGCAGTCCGGCGGCGGCAACTCCTACGGCCAGGCCCGCGGCAACATCGAATGGACCGCTGATACCCTCAAATCATTCGATGCTGAGGTGAATATGAGCAGCACCTCCACAGTCTATCTGGGTGCCGTCTCCGAAACCGGGAAAACCATCACCGACGGCGCCTACAGCACCACGCTCCACTACGGCCTGGCCACAGATGCAGCAGGCAATGAGCTGGGCCGCTACAACGGGGTGAAGACCGGCACCAACACCTGGGGTGACCTTTCCTACCGGAAAGATAAATCAAACTGGTATGCCTACGAGAATGTGGACTACACATTCGGCAGCCCGACTTACGGACAAAGCATATCGGATTTGAAAGTGGGGGATGCCGACCTTTTCTACACCCAGAACCTCGTGTTCACCCCCACGCAGGCAGTGAACAACATCATCCTGAATGCCACGGTGGACCTCGGTATCGGCTATGCCGAGTTCAACAAGGGCGAAGTAAGGGATAAAGCGGTGTTCAACATCTCCGCTGCTGAGGGCACCGGCGCCATGTTCAACCACGCCGGCTATGTCATCAACGAAGGCGCCGATGTACACCTGAAGCTCAACAACAGCACCGCATACATGACCGAGTGGCGCAAGGTGGGCGCGGGTGATTTGTACATCGACGGCACGGGCGATACCAATGCCCTGCTCAACCTCGGCGGCAGCGGCACCACCTACCTGCAGCAGTCCGGTGGCCATGCAGCCTACAATGTGCTGGCCAGCAGTGGCGCCAAGGTAGTCATCGGCAGTGTCGACCAGATTGAACGCGACTTCACCTTCGGCGCCGGCGGCGGCACGCTGGACCTGAACGGTCAGGGTACATTCGATTACGACTCTTTCGCCAACTGCATTGACTGGTACAACACCGGAGGCGAAACACGCGAGGGATTCACGATTAACGCACTCACAGAAGAAGCCATCATCACCAACTCCAGGGGTCTGGTTCAGCTGACCTACAAGGAAAGCAGGAATCAGACCTTCGCCGGTTCATTCACCGATGTTGCAGGTACTTCCGGCTCATCGCTCCGCGTTGTGTACGATGGCGGCGGCACCTGGACCCTCAACAGTATTCATACCGATATCTCGCACAACAGCAGTGGATTTGTCGTCAACAGCGGCAAGGTCATCCTGAGCGGCACCAACACCATCCACGGCATGGGCTCCGTCAACGGCAAAAATGCCGCCCGCTACACCAATGCCGATGACTGGCACTATGCCGATGCCAAGATGAATATCGAAGTGGCCGATGGAGCTACCTTTGAGCTGGGCAGCCATGCAAGGCTGCAAGGCACTGTCTATCTGTACAATGGCGGTACGTTTGTCATTCGGGAGGGCGTAAAGCACCAATATGAATATGTGGAAGGCGGTGCGGCCCCTGAGGATACCTACCAATACGCAGAGTACTACGGCTACAAGGGTGCAAATTCAGGCAATGACATATACCTGGCTGGCTCCAACTCCTCTCTGAAAATCCAGTACAGCGCCGGCACCACCGCCAACACCACCCTGGGTGCCACCATCTCGGGCAAAGGTTCCGTTTCTGTGGATGCCGGCACCACGGGCGGCACCCTCACCCTGAGCGGCAACAACAGCAGCATGTCAGGCACCAAAACCCTCATTTCCGGCGGTCTGATTGCCACCACCGCCACCGCTCTGGGCAACACGACTACCAACAAATGGGTGGTGCAGGAAAAGGGCTGGATTGCTTCAACCGCCGAAAACGGCGCTGCCCTGCTCTCCAAGGTGGATTCCTCCTCCACCGGCGTGCTGGCGCTCTCTGCCGATACGGCATCCCAGCTGAATCTGAGCAACTACCATGGGCTCTACATCGGTGCGCAGCAAGGCAAGACCGTGAATTACGGCACCGCGGATGTGGCGCTCAATGCCGTCAACGGCGCATGGAAACTGGGCGGTGGCGGCGGCACCCTGAATGTGCAATTCCTGCTCACCGGTGCAAATAACCTCATCATCGGCAATGAGTGGTCCTCCGGCACGGTACACCTGACCAACCTGAAAAACAATTTCAGCGGCAACATCTTCATTCTGGGTACGGGCAATATGCTCACCTATGCAAAGGATGAAGCCACAGGAGCGAGCGCCCTGGGCAATGCCCGCGTCACGCTTTCGTATAGCAACTCGCTCGCGCTGCACAACAGTGGTGAACTCGGCATCCTTTCCCGGGCGGATTCCGTCGGCTCCATCGCCGCCACTTCCTCCATGGATCTGGATTTGGCCGGATACGGTGTGTCCCTGGGTGCCGCTGGTGACCTGACCTTCACCGGCACCCTCACTGTGGGGGATAAATACCGACTGGGCGGCAGCGGCAACCTGACCCTGGATACAGAACTGGACAGCACCAAGGCCATGGAAATAGACGGCCAGGGTACCACCGGCAGCAGCGTCACCCTGGCGCGGGAGAATGCCTACACCGGCGATATCACCGCCGGCGGCGGCCTGCAACTGGCTGATGCGGCCAACACCGGCAGCATCGGTATTCATGCCGGGCATGAAAACAGCCTGGCGCAGGTGAACTCCCTGCAGCTCAGAAAGGGCGCCGTGCTGTATACGGATGGGAACAACCTCACCGTTAATAACCTGAGCGCCGGCGAAGGAGCTTCCCTGCAGAACAACGGCGACTCCGCATCGCAGCTCAGACTGAACGTGACCCAGGGCACCACCACCAGCCTGGCCAATGGCGTGCTTTCCGACTCCGCCAATGGCTCCAACCTCACCCTGGTGAAAACCGGCACCGGCACCCTGGAAATGGGAGGCAACTCCAACTGGTCCGGCGGGCTCATCATCGAGGAGGGACGCGTGGCTGTTTCTGCCGCCAGCGGGGGCACCGGCTCCCAGGAAAACACCATCCTCATCACCCCCACCGGCACGCTGCAAGTCACGGCCAATCAGGTCACATACGGCAACCTGGGCCAGACCCTCCTGAAGCAGAAACTGAGCGGCACCGGCACCATTGAAATCGCCAGCGGGGGCAATATGCTGCTCACCCAGCAGGCCGCCGGATTTGAGGGTACGGTTCACGTCACCGGAAATACGCGTCTGTATGTCGGTAAGGATTTAACCTTCAACATAAACTCCAATGCAGCATTCAATACGGCAGAAGCTTTCGACTACGCAACCATCCAGGTCGATTCCGGCAGTCAGGTACGCATCACCAATAACCTCGTTCACGTTTCAGATGTTGCCATTACCTCACGGGCAGATTATATCATATCGGGAACAGGCATGGCAGGTAAGGCCGGTACCGATCTGGTTCATGAAGCCTTGACTCTCGGAGCTTTATCCATTGACTGCGATTCTACAATTACTGGCAATGTACATCTTGCAGATGATGCCACTATCGCATCGCATTCGGCATCGCCCTCAGCAACTCGACACAACGGTGTATCTCCCAGTTACTACGGTTACTATCGCAGTACAATCGAGGATTCTGATATGAGTGGGCACTACGGGGTGAAGAACCACCTGGGCGGCACGATACGCGGTGTCATCTCCGGCGAAGGGAAGACGCTGACCATTGCCGGCAACGAAAGCATGACCTTCACCGCAGATTCTGCGAATACCTATGGCGAGCTGGTCATCGCGAATGACAATGGCAGCAATGACGACAAGTTTGCCCTGCGGCTGGATGGCGGCAAGGCCATGAGCCAGACCAGCACCGCGCTGGGTCTGGGCAAAGTAACACTGAACGACGGGCTCATCCTGCGGCTGGCCGGCACCGGCACCGCCGACAACACAAATGTGGTGTACACCTACGCCAACGCCATCACCGCCGGCAATGGCGCCACCCTGCAGAGCCACAATATCACCAACCGCCTGACCGACACCGTGAGCATGAGCGGCAGTGAGCTCAACCTCGCCACGGCCAACGGCGGCGTGCTGGAGCTGGCTGGCGGTATCTCCGGCAGCGGCACGGTGAATCTGGCGGCAGATGCGCGGGTCATCCTGGGCGGCAGCAGCGCCTTCGGCGGCAATATCTCTGCCGCTGCGGGGGCCGACCTGCGGCTCAGCAGCCCCACGGCACTTTCCTCTGCCAGCGCCATCACCGGCAGCGGCACGCTGAACCTGCATCTCGGCGGCACCGGTGATTTCTCGCTGGGTGGCATCAGCGTCGCCCCCGCCGGTGAGGAAACCGGCTCCACCCTGAATCTGAGCTTCGATTTCACCGGTATACCGGATGCCACCCAGGCCGACACCTGGTCCACCCTGAGCAGCAGCATCAGCGCCGGGAGCACGGTAATCGGGCTGGAGCTCAATATGTTCAACGACCTCCGCAAGGGAGAATACACCCTGCTCACCCAGGCCGGGAGCACCACCACCTACACCCTGGCCGATGACATGAACGGCCGCCTGAGCCTGAGCACGAATGAAGGCGCCCTGGTACTGAGCGTGGGGAATGACCAGCGGCTCTTCTGGTGCAGCGGCGGCGATGGCACCTGGACAGGCACCAACTGGTACTCTGATGAAGAGAGCGGGGTGACCACCTTCACCAGCGGCAAGGATATCATGCTGAATGCCGAAGGCGTGGCCACCGGCAACAGCGCAACCAGCCGCGAAACCATCACCCTTGACAGCAACCAGACCACCGGCAGCATCGGCGCCCAGCAGGCGGCCTATGAAATCACCGGCACCGGATCCCTGAGCGGCACCAGCCTGACCGTGGGCAACAAGGGCGACCTGAAGCTCAGCAACACCGGCGGCAACACCTTCACCGCCGGCGTGCTGGTGAACGATGCCGCGCTGGAGGTGAGCAGCAACATGACCGCCGATATCACCGCCGAAAACGGCGGCAGCTACACCCAGTCCGGCGGCACCCTGACCGGCAACATCAGTCTGAACGATGCCTCGGCCACCATCCGCAACGCCACGCTGGCGGGGAATGTGCAGATAACCGGCAGCACCATCAGTATCGAAGACTCTACACTTCAGGGCCGGATTACCACTGCTGAACTTGGCACCGGCGGCATTCTCGGCACATTCGACAGCAATGGGAACGCCACCTA
This sequence comes from Akkermansia sp., assembly GCA_017504805.1. Taxonomy (GTDB): domain Bacteria; phylum Verrucomicrobiota; class Verrucomicrobiia; order Verrucomicrobiales; family Akkermansiaceae; genus Akkermansia. The sequence continues at coordinate 16,160 of JAFVQN010000051.1, forward strand.
CGCTGCCGGCTCGCTCGAACTCACGCACCATGGCGACACCGGAGCCCGGCTCAACCTGACAAAGGGCACGCTCAGTTTCGATTCGGCCATGACAATCGGTTCGCTTGCCATAGGCAGCAACGCAACGGCTATTTTGCGCAATGCCGGAGACACAGACGGAAGAGCCAAGCAGATACGCCATCTCGAGCTTCGAAATAACGCCACGCTCGCCATTGATAACCGAACCAACACGACATCCGATTCCGCCATCATCGATACCCTGGCGGTGGAAGGTTCGGCCACCATCAAAGAAATCTACGGCTCGGGCTACCTGAAAGTGGGTACCCTGAATACCACCGGCGAGAGCAGCACGCTGAACCTCACCAAGGAATCCGCACGGATTGATGCGTCCTATACGGCCATCTTCGAGCTGGGTTCCGCCACGGCCGCGGCCGGCAACTTCAAGGGCGATGTGGTGCTGAGCAACACCAGAGCCAATAACAATAACCACTCCGTGTTCATCACCCTGGCAGGCAAGGATACACTGGCCAAGGCCGTGGTGAAGATGAATACGCAGGCATCGACCAACGCCTACCTGGGCCTGGGTATCATGGCGGATAACGCCACCATCGCCGGTCTTGAATCCTCTGCCGGCGTGGGGCGCAACGCCCTGCTTTTCTCAGGTCAATCCAAACAGGACTGCGGCTGGAACCGCGGCGATGAAGATAAGAAAGTCTACAACCTTGAGCACTACTCAACTCTGCGGACACTCAGAATCGACACTGCCGCCAACACCGAATACACCTACAACGGCCGCGTGCTCAGCAATCTGAACATTGTCAAGACCGGCGAAGGCACGCAGGCTTTCCTGGGAGCCACCACCGGATTCGACGGGCAGAACTTCAATGGTTCCATCTCGGTGGAAGCCGGCAAACTGGTCATCGGCTCTGCGGCCAGAGGCATGCTGGAAGCCGCCACCGGTCTCACCGTGGGAAATGCCACGCTGGATCTGAGCAGCATCAGTTTCGGCTCCACGGGCGGCATTCAGCTCACCAATGGTGCCACCTTCAGTTTCGGGGAAAACTCCATCCTCGATTTCGGATTCCTGGCAGCCAATACCACCTACAGCATCTTCGATCTCTCTGCCGGTGGTCAGCTCAGCGGCTGGGATTCCCTCACCATCGATAACTTCTATCTGAATGGGATGAGCCTGGCCAATTCCGGACGCGCTGAAATTCAACTCGGGCAGTATGGAACATTCCAATACACGATAGAGAGCATGGAACTTACCTGGAACGGTGGCAGCACCGGCACCTGGAACCAGAACAGTGAGAACAAGGTGTGGCAGCAGACAGATGCCTTCATGGGGACAACCACGGATACCTCCTTCGTGAACAGTGACAATGCCATCTTCACCGGCAGTGCCACGGTCACCCTCGGCTCGGATATCCTGGTTTCCAGGCTGGATGTGCAGCAAGCCGGAACCGTGGTGATCAAGGATCCCGGCACGTACGCATTCCGCGCCAATCAGGTGAATGTGGCCGATTCGGCACATCTGCAACTGCACTACTCGAATGGGGATGGCGGTGAGAACACCAGCATCTCCAGCCTGGTGCTGGGAGAAGGAGCCACCCTGTCCACCCACGATGAACAGGAAACAACCAAGGCCACCCGCATCGGCACCCTGCAGCTCAACGGCAGCAGCGGCACCCTGAAGGATTCCGGGAACTCCGGCTATTTTGCAGTAGACACGCTGAATATGGCCCCGGGGCTCAGCTCCTCCATGCTGAAACTGGAAAAACGAACCGCATTCTCCAAAGCAACCCTGTTTGAATTCGGCTCTGCTACAGCAGCGGCGGGCAACTTTGCCGGCGAGGTCGAGTTGCGGGGGCATGCAACAGGCGACAAGCGCTCGGCTTTCATCATCATCTCCGGGGATGAAGCCTTGGCCGGTGCACACATCGACCTCGCAGCCACAAACTCCAGCAATGCCATTCTGGGGCTGGGTATCAACACCGCCAGTGCCACTATTGCCGGTCTGGAATCCGGCACCGGCATCGGGGACCGCGCCAAGCTCTTCTCCGGCACCATCGGCACACAGACGGAATGGTTCCAGGGAGGTCAGGCACCCGCCACGGTATCCGATACCGAGCGCAGCCTGACCATCAATACTGCTGGAGGCACCAGCTATACCTTCAACGGCGAAGTGGTGGGCAGCAATAAGCTCAACCTGGTGAAAGATGGCGAAGGCGCGCAGTCGTTCAACGGCAGCGGGTCCTTTGGCACCGTCACGGTCAACAAGGGTACGCTGACACTGGGCGGCACCACCACCGCCAGCGGTGCCATGACCATCAACGCCGGCAAGGTGGTGCTGAACCAGACCAGCGGCACCACCTATACGCTGGCAGGTAATGTGACAGGCTCCGGCACACTTGAAGTGGCAGAAGGAACCACGCTGGTTAACAATGAAAAGGAACTTCATTCCAATCTGGTACTCCAGAAAAATGCCAGAGCCGAAGTGAATGGGGCTAAAAAATTGAAGGGCGATATCAACGTGAGCACAAATGCCACGCTTCAATTCACAGGCGATGGGTCGGATACCTTGTTCTGGGGCGAGAATCAAACCAGCCCAGCCTACGGCAAAACCATCACCGTGGATGGCGGCACCATTGATTTCGGAAGCACACGACAGACTCTGGCATTGTGGGACATCAACCTGAGCAATGGCGCCAAACTTATCGCCGACAGCAACGGCGGCGGTAGTTACGACTCAGGCTACGCCGCTCTGGACATCAACCAAGACGGCAAGAATACTATCAGCGCAACATCTGGGGATAATACCATCTCGGCTAAAACGCGCCTGCGAGGGGGAAGCACCATCAATTACAATGTAGCAGGAAATGCATCTCTGGACGTTTCCGGATTAGTACACGCAGATGGCAGAAAGACACAAACAACACCGGCATCCGGTGGTGGCATTGTCAAACAAGGTGCGGGTGTTCTGCACCTGAATAACTCTGGCGATGAGCTGGACCGCATCAGCGTGACCGGCGGCACCGCCAACATCCACGGGGCGGAGGCCTACACCCTGGCGCAGCTGCATGCGGCCACCAAGGTGGAAGTCGGTTTCTTTGCCGGTACCACGCAGGATACCTCCATCAAGTCCGGCGTGACGGTAAGCGGCTCTACCCTGCTGGGTGGTGGTGCTACGCTGAACACCAGCCTGACCCTGGCCGAAGGCTCCACCCTGGACATGACGGACTTGGGCGCTGGAGCCGTCACGCTGAATGGTGCCCTGACCTTCAACGGCAAAATCACCATGGGCGAACACCTGCTGAACATCGTGAACGAAATGAGCGGCTGGCAGGAGCTGGAACTCTTCACCGGGCTGAGCGGCGGAGTAAACCTGCCCAGCGTGACCGAGGCTGCCAGTGATGGCAAAGTGCTGGCCAGCGAGGTGTTCACCAATGTGAACAATGCTCAGCTGTACGTCACCTACCAGGTGATTGATAACGTGGGCAGCCTCCTGGTGGTACACGTCCCCGAGCCGACCACGGCCACCCTCAGCCTGTTGGCATTGGCTGCGCTCGCCGCACGCCGACGCAGAAAAACAGGCCAGGCAAGCCAGCCCGAGCGCCAATGACAAATGGTGCATCTCTAAATAACCCAGACTAAACGGAAAGCGGGGATCTGCGAGGCTGCCTTCCTGCGGCCTCGCTTCCTGCCCTCCCCGCCTGATTATTGCTCCGGCAATTAAAGAATATTGCTTGGACTCAACGACAAATTGGACTTTGGCGTTGTCGGAGCACGGGACTTTAGTCCCGAAATCACGGTGCATATAACCGGGACTGAAGTCCCGTGCTTCGAAAAGTTTCCCGACAAATTACAATTTATCCGTCACCACCAATACGGATAACACATCAATCTTTCATTGCCTCATCAATAAGCCCGGCTCCGGCAAGCCTGCGCCGTGACAAGCCATTCCCTGCCTCGCAGAAGTCTCTGCGACAGCCTGCCTGTTCACTATTCACTGTCCCAGGTACGCAGAAAGCAATCCGCCGGGGGCTTTTTGCAGCACCCCGGCGGGAATAAAGGTCAGTGAACGAGATTGATGAGGAGGCGATTTACTTCTGGGCGGCCTCTACCTCGGCGTAGGTGTCGGCATAGGCCTTTTCCGCGGCAGCCTTGGCGGCGGCGGTAGCCTTCTCGGCCGTGACAATCTCGGCATCAAGCTGGGCAGCGGCGGCCTCGTAGGCCTTCACCGCGGCAGCATCGCCGGACTTGGCGGCGTCGTACAGGTTCCAGAGGTTCAGCTTCTCTACGGCAATCTTCTGAGCAGCGGTGTAGGCCTCAGCGGCGGCCTGGGTAGCGGCTTCCTGTGCAGCGGGAGCCCAGGCGTGCTTATAGCCCTTCACGTCGTTCCAGTGACCGCGGGTAAAGTCAGGGAACGCGACAGAGCAGTTGCCGTTGTCCATGGACAGGGAGCCAAGCTCGGCAAGGCAGCACCATTCAGCCATGTCGTACACGTCCATATCCAGGGGCAGACCATTCTGCAGGCAGTAGACCATGCGCACGTCCATGAAGAAGTCCATGCCGCCGTGACCACCCACCTTCTCGGCCATTTCGCCGTACTTCTTGATGATGGGGTGACGGTAGGTCTCGCGGAGCTTCTTCATGTTCTCCTCGCTCATGAAGGAGTGGGAGTCGAGGTCCTCCAGGTCGGGGGCACCCTCAGCACCTTCGAGGTGGCCGCTCTCCAGCACAAAGCCTTCGATGGGGTACTTGTTGGCAAAACCGCGGGTACCGGTAAGCTGGAACAGGCGGTTGTAGGGCTGCGGGTTCATCACGTTGTGCTGAATCTCCACAACCTTGCCGTTGGCGGTGCGCATGAGCGTGGTGGTGTGGTCGCCATTGCGGAATTCCGGGCAGGGCTTGCCGGTCTTCTTCTCCACGTACTCACGACCGTGCACGGACTTGGTATCCATGGCCACGAGGGTGGTGAAGCGGTCACCACGGTGAATATCCATCACCTGGGCCACCGGGCCGAGACCGTGGGTGGCATACACATCGCCGCGGTTCTCCTTGTTGTACTTCATGCGCCAGCCGAGTTTCTCGGGGTCATTTTCGGGGTTCACCCAGTAATCGTCCCAGAACTGGTCGAGGTTGTGAATGTAGGCACCCTTGGCATAGAGCACTTCACCGAAGATACCCTTCTGGGCCATGTTCAGGGAGTCGAGCTCGAACCAGTCGTAGCAGCAGTTCTCCAGAATCATGCAGTGCTTGCGGGTCTTCTCGGAAAGGTTGATGAGATCCCAGCACTGCTGCAGGTTCATGGCGCTGGGCACCTCGATGGCGGTGTGCTTGCCATTCTCCAGGGCGCACTTGGCCACGGGGAAATGGTGATCCCAGTCGGTGGCAACGTACACCAGGTCGATGTCGTCGCGCTTGCAAAGTTCTTCATATCCCTTGGCGCCGTAGTAAATGGCGGCAGGAGCCAGGCCTGCCTTGCGCAGACGCTCCTGGCACTTCTCAGCACGCTTCTTCTCGTAGTCGCAAAGAGCCACAATCTCCACACCGGGGATGTGAGTAAAACGGGAAACAGCACCCGGGCCACGCATACCAAGGCCCACGAAGGCCACGCGAACGGTCTTCAACTTGGGGGCAGCAAGACCCACCACATGCTGCTGGCCTTCCGGACGCACGGGAGATTCCACCAC
>JAFVQN010000052.1 GCA_017504805.1 Akkermansia sp.
AACATGCTAAATTATGAAGCGAACGGAGGCACACCATGGCAGAACTGGACTGGCTGGAAAACAATGCATACACCAGGCAGCAGAACCGCAGCGCAAACCTGTGGGGAGCGCTGGTTTTCCTGCTGATTGCCCTGCTGTGGGGCTGGCCGGTATTCCACCTCTGGCAGGATACCTGCTACATTCTGCAGGCGGATGCCAATACCACCGTGGAGGGCTATGTGGAGCGGATAACGGGCCGCGGCGCAAAACGAGGCAGCATCGAAGCTCACATCGAATACAAGGGCCAGAACTACACCGTGCGGCGCATGGGCCAAAGCTTCACCAACCGGATGTACGAGAATGCCCGCGAGAGCCGCCGCGTAACTGTATACGTGAACCGGAATAATCCGAGCGAATCCGTGATGAGCCTGGGGATTCCTGCAGAGCATTGGATAGGAATCACCGTGTTCAGCCTTGCGGAACTGGGTCTGCTGGGAGCCTCCCTGTATTTCTTCCGTTTTTATTGCCGCAACCGCCGGGAGGAAAAAGAAACTGAGTAAGATATCTGATGAAAGCAATGAAGAAGATTCTGCGTTATGCACTGGGCCGCAACTGGGTAATGCCGGTAATAGCAGTGCTGGGGAACATCGCATGCACCGGCATGGCCGTTTTTCTGAGCTGTCTCACTGTTTCCGCCGCCGTGGAGGACCGCCACAGACTCGGAAACATACTCGATTATGTGCTCGGGCCGCAACTGCTGCTGTTCCTGGGATTGCCGCTCTGGCTGCTGGCACTCACCGTATTCCGACTGAGGAAGCGGCAATACTATGTGGGCTGGGCCTGGTTCTGGTCATTCCTGGCGGGGCTGGCCATGCTGCCTTGTCTTATCATCAGTTCCTTCAGCACCTCATTTGGTTATTACGATGATTTTTCCCTGGGAATCAGCGTGCCCGATGAGCTTTCGCCGGAGCGCAAGCCGGGAATGGCCGTGCCGGTCGATATGCACTTCCAACCTCCTTTGAGCGAGGGAGATGGTGCCACCCTGCCGCCCATCGTGCAGCAATATGCCGACTTATGCAAAACGGATAACGGCGTGGAAGTGAGCGATGATGAAGCCCTGCCAGACAAGGCCCCGAATGTGGAAAAACTGGCCACTGACGCCCCGGAGCTGCTGAAAGAATACACGCTGCGTGCCTTCTGCCACCGGGCTCTGACTCCCGGCGTGAAGGTAACGCCGCACCTTTCGCTGCTGCAGCACCCGGACACAGCATTCATACACCAGACGGAGGCAAGATGGCATGAGGAAAAGGCAGAAATCTGGCAGGTAGAGCTGCCGAACCGTTGGAAAATCTATCACCACGCATACAGGTGGGGCAAGCATGAAATACCCTCCGTCTTTGAACGCAAAAAGCTGAAGCTGCTGGATGAAGCCCTGGCTCCCCTGGCAGCTGAGCCCACACGCGAGAAACTGGATGCGCTACTGCCCCCGCTGCCGGATAAGCCGGTGATTGTGCTGGCAGAGCATTTTCAGCCCGGTATCTACCTGATGACACTGGTGGCGCCGCGCGACTACCCCGAGGGCAGTTTCAGCGTGACCGCCCGGGAATACACCAAAGGAAAGGAACTGAGCACCCGCGGACTGGCCCCCCTGCGACTGACGCCGCGCCCCTGCGGGAGCATCTGCCAACTGGCCAGCTCAGATTCATTCACCGTATACAGTGGCGAATGGGGTGAGTATTACGCCTCCGTCTGGGAGCTGCATTTCACCCCGGCAGATGGGGGCGAATCCCGCTGTGTGAACAGCCAGCTCTACCTCATGCAGGGCTGGAGCCGGTGATGCAGGCAAGAAGGCAAAGGTCCTTATTTCATCCAATCTGATTCTCCAGTATGTTCTGCACTACTTTCACGTTATCGATATCCAAGAAGCCAATCTGCCGGATATCATCTACAATCTGCTCATTCCTCAGAGTCCAGGTATTCTGCGTGACAAAAACAATATTGCCGGAGCCATCGCTGCGCACCGCCACGGCATCAATCATATCCCGCTGGAGAGGGAAAATATAGTAGTGGTGGCCGAACAGCCGCCCCTGCAGCACAATAGCGCGACGGTTCGTGAGCAGATACAGGGTCCGGCGCGCGCAGCGCCATGTCCGCCACGGCTTACTGACCACCCACAACAAAAGGGTCCAGAACGGCAGCGTGAGCAACGGTGCCAGAGGGTGCGCCTGCCCCTGTTGCAGCATCAGGCCCACCAAGATGACGCTTGCCAGCGCAACCACGATCCACCTCAGCAAATCGCTGCGCCAATCAAGCTCTGCCCGAGGCTTGATGACCAGTACCAGCTGCTCGTCCTCCTGCAGCACCTTGCGAGCAGCGGAGATATCCTCATCGCTCAATCCCCAATCCATAATACTCATCACGCCATTATCTTAACATATAAAGAAACGCTTGTCATTCATATTCACATCCAAACGCGCAGCACTGACGCCTTGCGTTCATTGGGAAACGCCCGTCCTATCCCCCTCAATCGGGACTTAAGTCCCGTGCCCCTGACAGAATTTCCCCTGCGCCGCCAGGCGCAGCTTTCTCTACAAATCCAAAATCCTACATCCAGAATCAAAAACGACGAAGCCCCAGATTCTTTCGAATCTGGGGCTTCATTTACCCTGGCAGCT
>JAFVQN010000053.1 GCA_017504805.1 Akkermansia sp.
CCCCGCGCAGCAGTGCCACGAAATCGAGCACGATGCTGCGGTCGCCGCCGCCGTGGGCATCGCCCTGCTGGAAGTCGGACATATCCAGCGTGCGCTCGGTATAGCCGCCGGGGGCGGCGGGCTCCATCTGGCGCACATGGAAGCATTCCTCTTCAAAATCGCCGTATATTTCGCCGCGCGTGCCGGTCACGTGGATGATGCGGCGGGGGGTGCTGGCGCCGCCGTTCATGGAGAAGGTGCCGATGGCGCCGTCGCGGTAGTTGATGAGCACGGACTGGTGGTCCACAATGCTGATGTTGCAGCGGTGGACGCAGCGGCTGTAGGGGTTGTCCGGCTGGCGGAGGATGGCTTCCTTCTCTTCATCGGTGGCGGGGCGGTGGTGGGTCTCGTGCCACACGTTGTTGGCCCAGCGAAGGGGGTGTTCGATATAGAGCCGGCGGGCGGAGAAGACGCAGTCACGCTCCAGCGGGCAGTTGTTCAGGCAGTGGGTGCCGGCACCCTCCGGGGCTTTTTCTTCCTTGAACTGGAACACGCTGCCTACGCTGGAGATGGTGGCGGGTATGTTGTCACCCATGAGCCAGGACATGATATCCAGGTCGTGGCTGCACTTGGTGAGCAGCATGCCTGAGCCGCAGACTTCCTCCAGCGCGTACTTGCCGCGCACAAAGGAGACGGATTCGTGCAGGTAGCCTACCTGGTTCATCATGTGGATGTTGATGACCTCGCCTATGGTGCCCAGGGCAATCACGCGGCGGATAGCGCGGTAGAACGGCGTGTAGCGCAGCACGTGGCAGACCATGACCTTGCGGCCGGTGGCACGCACGCAGTCGATGAGCTGCTGCCCCTCCGCATCGTTGAGCGCGTAGGGTTTTTCCAGCAGCATGTCGTAGCCATGGCGCAGCAGGGGGATGGAGGTTTCCACATGCAGGCGGTCCATGGTGCAGTTGATGATGGCATCCGCCAGCTTCGGCTGAGCCAGCAGTTCCTCGATGCCGGAGAAACAGCGGTCGTCCGGCAGGTCGAACATGACCCGAGCCTGCTCCTGGCGGTCGGGGTTCACATCCACCACGCCCACTATCTGCAGCTGCTCCGGGTTGGTGAGCGCCACGGTGGAATAGATGGACGCACGCGCTCCCATGCCCACGATGATGGCGGTGATGGGCTGCTGCGGTGCTGCCGGTTCCTGTGCGTAGGTGCTCATGGTTTATTTGCCCCAGCGGCGGGTGATGCCGCTGTAGGAATCGATGCGGCGGTCGCGGAAGAAGGGCCAGATGCGGCGGTGCGCCTCCAGGGCTGCCAGGTCTACATCCGCATAGAGAATCGTGCGTTTCTTCACCGGGGCCTTGGCCACCACCTGGCCGCAGTAGTCGGCCACGAAACTCTGTCCCCAGAAGGTGGTTTCGCCCTCCACTCCGCAGCGGTTCACGGCGCATACGTAGCATCCATTGGCCACGGCGTGGCCCCGCTGCACGGTTTCCCAGGCGCAGTGCTGGGCGGTGTAGAGCGCCTCCTCGCCGGGAATCCAGCCGATGGCGGTGGGGTAGAACAGGATTTCTGCCCCCTCCATGGCGGTGAGCCGGGCGGCCTCAGGGTACCACTGATCCCAGCAGATGAGCACGCCGATGCGCCCGTAACGCGTTTCGAAACACTTGTAGCCCAGGTCACCGGGGGTGAAGTAGAACTTTTCCTCGAAACCGGGGTCCTGCGGGATGTGCATCTTGCGGTACATGCCCAGGAAGCTGCCGTCCGCATCGATGACCCAGGCGGTGTTGTGGTAGAGCCCGGTGGCGCGTTTCTCGAATCCTGCCGCCACGATGACGATACCCAGCTCACGGGCCAGGGCGCAGAGCTCATCCGTCCATTCCCCGGGGATGGGGTCGGCGGTGTTGAAGAGCTCGCAATCCTGCGTGCGGCAGAAATAAAGGGTGGTGCACATCTCCTGGGTGCATACAATCTGCGCACCGCCGGCAGCAGCCTCGCGGATGGCGAGCATCTGGCGGCGCTTGTTCTCGGCAGGCTCGGCTACGGCCTCCTGTTGAATCAGGGCAATCCTCGGCATGGGGCGGAGTATACCATATATCCGCCTGCCGTGCAAGCCCACGCCGATGGCTATTGTGTACGTCTGATTGAATTTTGTTGCAAAACTGTGTTTTTAAAGTAGAATAGGCCGTAAGAAAAATGCCTATGCCAGAAAAGTCTGTTGCAATCATCATACCAGCCTACAACGAAGAACTCACCATCTGTCAGGTGATGCGCGATTTTCACGCAGTAATGCCCCAAGCACAGATTATTGTTGTTAATAACAATTCGTCAGATAAGACAGATGAGCTTGCCCGACGAACCCTGCAGGAGGGAATGCCAGGCAGAGTGATTGTGGAGCGGCGGCAAGGGAAAGCCGCTGCTGTGAGAAGAGCCTTCGCTGAAGTAGAAGCAGATGTTTACGTGATGGTGGATGCGGATTGCACGTATCCTGCTGCAGATCTTCCTGCTTTGCTGAAGCCTGTGATGGATGATGAAGCGGACATCGTCGTGGGAAATCGCCATGCAGATGGGGCTTACAGCAAGGAAAATAAACGGATGTTTCATGACTGGGGGAATAATCTGGTGCTTCGTTTGATTAACCGTTTGTTTGATGGTAATCTGAAAGATATTCTGAGCGGGTACCGGGTGATGAACCGGAAGTTTGTGAAGAATTATCCGATTATGTCCCGCGGTTTCGGAATAGAAACGGAGATGAGTATTCACATGCTGGATAAGGGGTTCCGCGTAGTGGAGCTGCCTACCCGGTACAAAGACCGGCCGGAAGGTTCGTTTTCAAAATTGAATACCATACGCGATGGTATCATGATTCTGAGGCTGATATTTGATATTTTTGTCTACTTCCGCCCGACTATTTTCTTTTCACTTGCTGCTTTGGTGATGATGCTGGCAGGACTTGCAGCGGGGATAGTTCCTGTTGTAGAGTTTTACAGCGCTTCATATATCACGCATCTGCCTCTGGCTGTGCTGGCTGTAGGCTGCGTGCTGACTTCGCTGTTGTGTTGCTTTACCGGCATCATTCTGGCCGGTCAGGCCCGTATGCAGAGATTTGCTTATGAACATAGCCTGCTTCAGTATGATGGCGAGTAAGCATCCGCGCGCAATAGCCTGCGTTTTCATCTTGATAGTTGCAATTCTGTGGGTGCTGTTCGAGCTGGTCTCGTATTATCCCGGGGTGGTCACACCTGATACGTTGCGCCAATTGAACGAAGGAGTAAGTGGAGTATATACAAACTGGAAACCAACATTATATTCCTGGCAGCTCGGGATGCTTGAGCGTTGGTTTCCCGGGCATGGCACAGGTGCTGCCTATGTTCTGCAGATAATGGGTTTTGCTCTGGCTGTGGGCGCTATATCATGGCTTTACACGCGTTATTCTGTTTATTATTCTCTGCTGGTGCTGGTGTTGCCTTTGCTTTTCACTGTGCGCTGCATGTTGATAACAACAGTGGGAAATGATGAGCAGGCTGCGGTTTGTTATCTCCTCTATATTGCAGGAATACTGGTTGCTTCATCCATGAGAACGGGGTGGCGCCGCATTCTGTTGTTGCTGGTGGTCTGGTGTATACTGGGGTATGGTATGGTAATGCGGCATAATGCGCTCCCGGCTGTTTTCCTGTTGGGCTGCTGGGGATGGTGGAGGACAGGTGCCCGCAGCTGGTGGCGTATTGGCTTGAATAGCATGGTTTGTGTACTGGCTGCGCTGGCGATTAATTCCGGTGTTTCATATTACGTGCTGAAAGCTGAAGCATCGTATCCGTTGCGCTCGCCGCTGGTGGATGATATCGTCAATCTGTCCATTATGGAGGGTGAATGGCATCCTGTGGTTCGTGAGTTTTACGAAGGCGAGCTGTTACCTCCTTATCAGCAGTGCGTGTATGCCCCGGAGAGTGGTAATTGGAATTCACCTATCAATCCCTATATCCTTTATCCCTCCGTTGAGGATCGGAAGCGCGATTATGAGCGTCTAAAGGCTGCTTGGTGGGAAATGGTGCAGGAGCATCCTGCCCGCTATTTTGTGACTAAAATTTTCTTCTTTCATCAGTATCTGTTGGAGGGGCGCTGCATTCCCTGGCTATGCGAGGTAATGAGGGAAGCGTACCCCCATATGCGCATTCATATGGAGAAGGAGTCCGGGCAATGGCGTGCATGGGTGAATCGCGAGTTTGTAGCCATGTCATTGCTCCCCCTTGGGTGTTATATTTTTCTATTCTTCTGTGTGAAAAAGCAGGTCCGGCAGTGGGTGAAGGCTGATGCTGTACGAACTGATGCCCTCTGCTTCATCGGAGCTGCTTTTATCTACACCTCAACATTTGTTCTGCTGGTGTTATCCGCAACGGAAGCACGTTATTATATCATACGCGCTACTTTGTGCGGTGTTGGGGCAGCCATGCTGATTCTTTCGTGTTTTATCAGGAAAAAAGCAGATTGAATCCGTGCTAAATGCGGCATAGTGTGGTTTTTGCCCTTGATTTTTATGCGGGTGGGTGGTATGGTGCCGCGCATGGCTACTGATAAGAAGATCACGATGAAGACCAGCAAGGGCGATATCAACCTCACGGTGTTCGCTTCCAAGACTCCGATGACCGCCGCCAGTTTCCTGAATCTGGCCAGCAAGGGGTTTTACAATGGTCTGACCTTCCACCGTGTGATTGCGGATTTCATGATTCAGGGTGGCGACCCTGAGGGTACCGGCTGCGGTGGCCCCGGCTATAAGTTTGACGATGA
>JAFVQN010000054.1 GCA_017504805.1 Akkermansia sp.
AGCGCGCCGCCGCTCGCGCCGCCAGATGCTCACCGGACGCCTGCGCGGGCTTTCCACCGTGCAGGGCGTGGCGAATGTGCTGGGTATGTCCTGGCACCTGAGCCGCAACCCGCACAGCATGGAGGAGTGGGATGCCGCGCTCTCCCACGTCACTAATGAAGACCTGGCTCGCGTAGCCGCCACGTATTTCACCCCCGACCGCCTGGTGGAAGTGAGCGTGGACCCCACCGGCTCAAATAATGACACCACTGCCGCCACCGGCAAGGCCGATGACCAGGCCCCGGTGGTACATACCCTGCCCAATGGCCTGCGCGTGGTCACCCGCGTGGACAAGCGCGTACCTCTGGCCTATGCCGAAATTGTATTCGGCGCCGGCAGCCAGACGGAGACGGCGCAGAATGCCGGCATCAATTCCCTGCTGGCCGAATGCCTCCTGAAAGGCACCACCACCCGCAGCGCAGAGCAACTGGCCAACGAGGTGGAAAACCTGGGCGGCGCTATCTCAAGCGCCGCCGGGAACAACACCTTCAACCTCTCTATCCGCGGTCTGGCAGCAGACACCCCCGCCCTGCTCGAACTGCTGGCCGATGCCGCCCTGCACCCCACCCTGCCCGCCGAGGTCATCGAGAACGAAAAGAACGCCATGGTGGCCGATATCATGGATGCCGAGGAAGACCCCGCCGCCCTCGCCTTCCGCAAGCTCCGCGCTCTCGGCTTCGGCAGCGTTTCCTACGGCAACCACCGCGACGGCACCGTGGAAAGCGTGCAGAGCCTCACCCGCCGCGACCTGCTCAGCCAGCATGCCCGCCTGGTCTGCGCTCAGAATGCCGTGCTGGCTGTGGCCGGCGATATCGACACCGCGCAGGTGCTGGCGCTGGCTGAGCAGCACTTCGGCGCCATGCCCGCCGGCATGCCCGCCGAACGCACCGCCACCCCGGCCCAGATGCCCGCGGATGCCGTGCAGATTCTGGACAAGGAACAGGCCGTGCTGGCCCTGGCCGTGCCGGCATCCAACGCGCTTTCCGACACCACGCCCACCCAGCTGCTCTTTGAGGAATGGTGCCGCGACATGGCAGGCCCGCTTTTTGATGAAATCCGCGAGAAACGCGGGCTGGCGTACTACGCCGCCGCTTCCTCCCTGCTGGGAGTGGATGCCGGCTGCCTGTACTTCTACCTGGGTACCGCCCCGGAGCAACTGGCCGAGGCCCGCGCCGTGCTGGAGGAGACCCTCAACCGCATCGCCCGTGAAGGCATGCCCGCCGATGCGCTGGAACGTGCCCGTTCCACCTCACTCACTGCCCGCCTACTGGCCCTGCAAAGCTGCGGCAAACGCTGCAGCGGCATGGCCGTGAACACCCTGCTCGGTCTTGGGGCTGACTACGACGACCGCGTCCCCGAACTCCTCCGTGCCGTCACCCCGGAGCAGATGAACCACTTCATCGCCACCATCCTCTCCCCCTCTGCCACCCGCACCTGGATTACCGTCCGTCCCTGACGACCAAGTAACAAGCGAGGACTTAACAAGCTATACCATCCAGAAGAAACTTTTCGAAGCACGGGACTTCAGTCCCGGTTATATGCACCGTGATTTCGGGACTAAAGTC
>JAFVQN010000055.1 GCA_017504805.1 Akkermansia sp.
GAGCATCTGCGGGTCGATGAAGCGCATCTGCCGGTAGAGCAGGTCGCGGATGGTGGAGAGCAGGGCCTTGGGCGGGAAGAGCCCGGTGTTGCCCAGCTCTATGGTGAAGGCCAGGCGAATATGCTTGGCCTGCAGGCTCATGCGGGCCATTTCGCGCAGGGAGATGCCTTCTTCCGGCTCTTCCTCCGGCGCGCAGAGGGCGGCGGTCCGCAGCAGGAAGAGGCAGTCGCGCACCTTGCGGCAGAGCTTTTCCACAAGTTCACGCACCTTGGGGCGGGCGTTGAAGCGGTAGTCCTTCACCTCGATGAGCCAGAGCTCCTTCTTGCCGGGGTGGTAGAGCACGAAATCCATCTCCTTGCAGCTGTTGCAGAAGTTCTGGGCGTGGTGGGAGTAGAAGGGGGAGCACTCAAAGCGGCACACGTAGTACCCCGCTTCGAAATTGAAGCGGTGCAGGCCTTCCACGCAGCTGGTACCGGTCTGGAACACGTTCAGATTTCGTCGCTGAGGTTGGGCATGAGGCTGAGGTAGCGGTCTGCCTGTTCCTGTTCGGCTTCCAGGCTGTCCAGGTGGGCCAGCTGGTCGAGTTCCTCGGCTTCGCTCACGCGGGGGCCTGCCACCTGGCCGGCCTGCAGGCCGAAGAAGCGGCGGCTCACGCTGCGGTTCTGCTGCTCGGCCAGCTGGATGACCAGCTCGCGCAGCAGGAAGAGGCTGTGCGTGGTGAGCACCAGCTGCACCCCGGCGCGGCAGAGGGTCATCATCAGGTTCACCAGCAGGGGCAGGTGGCCGGCGTTCAGGTTCATTTCCGGTTCATCCCAGAAGAGGGCGGTGCCGGGGCGCACGGTGCCGTTGCTGAGCAGCAGTCCCAGGGTGCCGATGCGCTTGAATCCTTCTGCAATGAGGTTCAGCTCCAGGGCTTCCTGCCCGGGGCGCTGCAGGTAGAAACGGCCGTTGCGCCGCTGGATCTTGCCGGCCAGCAGCTGCTCAATCTGTTTCACCACGTAGCGCAGAGCCTGGGGCAGGGGGGCGCTGGGTTCGGTTTCCAGTGCGCGGCAGAGCTCCCAGCTGGCGGAGTCCAGCAGCTCCGGGTAGCGCTTGCCGGCCTGCATGTAGCAGGGGTAGATGGAGAGCACTTCGCGCGGGGAGAGGAACACGGCGTTGCTGCTCAGGTAGCGCTCCGGCATGGTGGAGATGCGCAGGCCCTCTTCCTCGCAGTGGGCCTTGAAGGTGAAGGCCAGGTCGGCGGTGCCCAGGGGCACTTTGTCGCCCTCCAGCGAGGCGCGCACCCTGGCCACCACATCGTGCCCTCCGCTGCGCGAGGTGAGACTGGTCAGATCCCGCGTGCCGAACACGCGCAGCAGATCCTGCCGCAGGCGCTTTTCCTCGGCCCACACCTCCGGCAAATCGCGCCGGCTGCCGCCGCAGCCCCACTTGCTGATGGCATAGCAAAGTTTCATGAGGTGGCTTTTTCCGGAATCATTGCCACCCACGATGATGTTGATGCCGGGCACAAAGTTGAACGACTCCGGGTGCTGAAACACCGTCATTCCCTCTACCTTCAGCTTGCGTATCATATTGCCCGCCATACTATCATATATTGCATGCCGGTGCAAGCACGTAATTTTTACTTGCGCCCTGTTGCTCTTTTTCGTAAACTGGTGTGCGTATGAAATCACTGCGCTGGCTTCCCATCTCGTCGATTCTGTTCCTTTCCTGCGTTGGCACGAAGGAGCTTACCGTGGATACTTACCCTGCCGGGGCAGATATCACCATCAACGGTGAGCCTGTCGGGAAAAGTCCCGTTACCACCGAAATCAGCCAGGACAAGGTCCTCGGTATTGTTGCCCGGAAGGAGGGATACGAAATCGGCTCTGAAACCATCACCCCCCAGATCAGCCGGTTCCTCTCCTTTGTTTGGACGGAAAACGATCCGAAATCAAAGTATATTGAAGAAGATCTTGTGACGATTCCCCTCAAGAAACTCCAGAATGTTTCTTCCTACACCCCCTCGGTGCTTCCGGCGTATACCGGCGGCGGTGGCTCCACCAAGGCCGCCCTCCCTGAGCCCCCCGCCCTCCGCCCCATGCCGGAGCTGGATTGACAGCTCATTTCTCCGCACGAGAGGTGAGGTAAGGTGGAGGGGTAAATCCCAAAATTATCCAAAGTTGTAATTTTTGTGAAATTGTGCTTGCAAAAAGGCGAAAAGCGTGTAGAATCTGCGCCGACAAATTGCCGCCGTGCGGTGGCGAACACTAAACACGATTAATAATAACACACCACTATGGCTCGTCTTTTCGGTATCGAAATTCCCAACGAGAAGCGCGTTGAGGCCTCCCTGTGCTACATCTACGGCATCGGGCCCTCCACGGCTAAGAAGGTGCTGGAGCAGGCCGGTATCTCCCCGGATCTTCGCACTGGCACGCTCTCTGACGCTCAGCTGACCAAGATTGTCCAGGCTATCACCAGCAACAACATCCTCATTGAGGGTGACCTGCGCCGTGAGAAGCAGATGGCTCTCAAGCGTCTGACCAGCATCAACTGTCTGCGCGGTATCCGCCACCGCAAGGGCCTTCCGGTCCGCGGTCAGCGCACCCGCACCAATGCCCGCACCCGTAAGGGCCGCAAGAAGACTGTGGGCGCCAAGAAGTAATTAACCCTTTAAGAGAATATACTGAAAATGGCTGAAGAAACCATCCAGGAAGAAGTGAAGGACGTAGTGGCCGCTGAGGCTTCCGTTCAGACCGAGGCTCCCGCTCCCGCCGAGCAGAAGAAGCCCGAGGGTCGTCGCGACATCTTTGCCGAGCTGGGTCTCGCTGATGATGATGACAAGGTCAAGATTCTCAAGGCTAAAGGCAGCAAGAACGTTACCACCGGTATCGTGCACATCTCCTCCACGTTCAACAACACTGTGGTGAGTGTGACCGACCTCAAGGGCAACGTTATCGGCTGGTCCTCCGCCGGCAAGCTCAACTTCAAGGGCAGCCGCAAGAGCACCGCTTATGCCGGTCAGGTTGTATGCCAGGACGCTTGCCGTCAGGCCATGGGCCACGGCCTCAAGGAGGTCGAGGTTCGCGTGAAGGGACCGGGTTCCGGTCGTGAGTCCGCTGTGCGTGCCGTGCAGGCCATTGGTCTGGAGATTTCCTCCATTGCTGATGTGACCCCCATCCCCCACAACGGTTGCCGTCCTCCCAAGGCTCGTCGCGCCTGATAGTTTTAACAAGAACCAAGGAAGATAACAGAACATTATGGCTCGTTATACAGGTCCTACCGCTAAGATCAGCCGTCGTTTCGGCGTAGAGCTCTTCGGTGCCAGCAAGGCTTTTGCCCGTCGTCCCTTCCCTCCGGGTCAGCACGGTGCCCGCGCCGGCCGCAAGAAGAAGTCTGACTACGGCATCATGCTTGCCGAAAAGCAGAAGCTCCGCTTCATGTACGGTGTGCTGGAAGGTCAGTTCCGCAAGTACTATGAGGAAGCCAGCCGTCGCCGCGGTGTGACGGGTGATATCCTCCTGCAGCTGCTGGAGCTCCGTCTCGACAACGTCATCTACCGTCTTGGCTTCGCCAGCACCCGCGCTGCCGCCCGCCAGATGGTCTCCCACGGTCACGTCACCGTGAACGGCCGCAAGGTCAACATCGCCTCCTACTCCTGCAAGCCGGGTGACGTGGTGGCTGTTGCTGCCAAGGCTCGTTCTCAGGCTCTCGCCAACCGCTACGTGGAGCTGGCTGCCAACGCCACCACGCCCGATTGGATTGAGGTCGACGCCGCCAAGCTCACCGGCAAGATCGCCCGCGTGCCCTCCGTGGAGGAAATCGCCCCGATCGTGAACGTGCAGCTCATCGTGGAGCTCTACTCCCGCTAAATCGGGAGTTCCTACCAAACACCCCTTATCCA
>JAFVQN010000012.1 GCA_017504805.1 Akkermansia sp.
GAAAAAATCGTCAGCCTTTGCAAGCGCAGAGGGTTCATCTTTCAGGCCGCAGAGATATATGGCGGTCTCAACGGTTGCTGGGACTACGGTCCCCTGGGTGTTGAGCTCAAGCGCAATCTGAAAGACTACTGGTGGCGAGTCCACGTGCAGGAGCGCCCCGATATTGTGGGTATGGATGGTTCCATCCTCACGCACAACTCGGTGCTGGTGGCCTCCGGCCACGTGGGTGGATTCTGTGACCCGCTGTGCGATTGTCTGCTCACCAAGGAACGCCTGCGCGCCGACCAGATTCCCGCCCAGAGTGGTGTGGCCTACTGGTGGAAAGGCGCTGCCCGCAAGGATGGCTCCTGGAGCACGAAGAAAGAATTCTCCATGCTGGTGGAAGGCACGGACGATAAATCCGCCAAGACTGCCCGCAAGGGGGCTCTGCAGTACTACAGCCAGATTGCCGGCAAGGGCACGCAGCCTGCCGACCTGGAGCTCATCGAGGAACGCACCGAGGAAGTGACCGATTCCGTGCGCTACAACCCGGCCAACGGCTCACTGGTAACGGAAGCCCGATCCTTCAACCTGATGTTCAAGACCACCATCGGTGCCACCTCCGATGAGAACGACCCCGCCAGCACCGGCTGGCTGCGCCCGGAGACCGCCCAGAGCATCTTCTGCCAGTACAAGAACATCCTCGATTCTTCCCGCAACAAGATTCCCTTCGGTATCGCCCAGATTGGTAAGTCTTTCCGCAACGAAATCAACCCGCGCAACTTCACCTTCCGCTCCCGCGAGTTCGAGCAGATGGAAGTGGAATACTTCTGCAAGGGCGAGGACGGCTTCCGCCTGACCGACGAATGGCTGGAGAAGAGCCTCCAGTTCTACGAGAATATCGGTATCGCCCGCGATAAGATTCACATCCTCGACGTGCCGGATGAAGAGCGCGCTTTCTACTCCAAGAAGACCTACGACCTGGAGTACGAGTTCCCCTTCGGTGTGCAGGAGCTTATGGGCATCGCCTACCGCACGGATTACGACCTGGGCCGCCACCAGGAAGGCTCCGGCAAGCCCATGGAATACTTCGACGAGGCTACCCGCGAGCGTTTCATTCCCCACGTGGTGGAACCCTCTGCCGGTTGCGACCGCTCCGTGCTGGCCGTCATCTGCGAAGCCTTCGACGAGGAAGAACTGGGCAAGGACGGCAAGAGCGACATCCGCACCGTCATGCACTTCCACCCCCGCATGGCCCCCATCAAAGCCGCTATCTTCCCGCTGCTCAAGAAGAACGCCGAGCAGGTGCGCATCGCCCGCGAGATTGAGGCCGAGCTGCGTCCCTTCATGAATGTGTTCTACGATGAAGCCGGTGCCGTGGGCCGCCGCTACCGCCGCCAGGACGAAGTGGGCACCCCCTTCTGCATCACGGTGGACTTCGAGACGCTGGGTGAGGAAGGCGACCCCGCCCTCAAGGATACGGTGACTATCCGCCACCGTGATTCCATGGAGCAGGAGCGCGTGGCTATCAGCGAGCTGCTGCCCTGGCTGCTCAAGCGCATCCACTAATTGCTTTCAACCTGCGCCACCCCCGTGGATTTCCCCTGCGGGGGTGGCGCTCCTTTTATACTACCCCCTCTTACCCCCTATGAATCTTTGTGATACCAATCTTTCCCCCGCCTGCCAGCAGAGATTGAAAGAAAGTCTCTTCGATGATGAACAGCTGGTCTGGGTGGGGCAACCTGTGCCGGAGCCCTGGGCCTCACCTGCCGGCTTCTTCGTGTTGTTCGGCGCATTCTGGGTGAGCGCCTTGCTTTATGGTCTCTGCCGCGGAGGCAGCCCGGCCATGATTTTTGCCCTGATTCCCTTTACCGGGATGCTGTTTGCCCCGCTGATTAACAAACGCATGCAGCTGCGTACCGTCTATGCTGTAACCAACCAGCGCGCCCGGGTGCTGAGGTATACCGCGCTGGGCTATATTTCCTTGTCCTTTGTGCCGGTGCCGGGCATGATAAAATCCCGGGAAGAACTTCCCGGCGGTCTGGTGAATCTGGTGCTGGGCAAAAATCCCTTTGCTGCCAGTAAACGTGGAGGCCATATGGAGCTGGTTCCCGAGGGCTTTCTGCGAATTACGGCAGCAGATGCCGAGCGGGTGCTCCCCCTTATCCGTCAACTGGAATCTACTCAACTCCGATAACCGTTATGAAATTAGCTGATACAGAATTAAGCATCGATGATCGCCTGATGGTTGAAAACAGTATGCTGCGAGGTGAGGAGCTGCTCTGGGCAGGCAAGCCTGTGCCGTATCTGTGGAGCGGCCTCAGTATGTACCTGTTCGGCTTTGGTTTAGTGTTTCTCGTGTTAACGCAGTCGGTTATGCACTATGCTGCGGTGAATGATATTTTCTTCCGCGTGGTGTTCTTTCTGGTGCCGCTACTGCTGATGGTCAGTCCCTGGATTTCTCTCAGCTGGCAGAAGCGCCATGTGTACGTGCTCACGAGCCGCCGTTCCCTTGTGTTCCGCTACATGTTCTGGAAGCACCACCAGATGGTGTTTCCGGTGGCCAGGGTGATGCTGCTTGAACGCAAGGTTTCCGGCAAGGGCCTGGTGAGCCTGATTCTGGGCAAGAGCACCATTTCCAGCACCAACAACGTGCCCGACCCCGAGGGCTTCCTCAACCTCTCTGCAGAGGATGCCGCCGTGGTGGAATCCCTCATCATGCAGCTTGAAGAATCTCAGACCAAATAAACGCCATGAAACTCTCCGATACTGATTTATCCCTCGCTGATCGCCAGATGGTGGAAAATAATCTGATGCAGCAGGAAGAGCTGCTGTGGGTGGGCAAGCCCATTCCCCGCTTGTTCAGCGCCGGCAGCCTGGCTACGTTCTTGTTTTCTCTGCCCTGGCTGGGCTTTATTGCCTTCTGGACCTGGGGTGCTGCGCAGGGCAGCGCCATTTTCGCCTGCTTCTCGATTCCCTTCTGGTGCGTGGGCATTGGCTTGTTCTGCTCTCCCTGGTGGATGCAGCGCACGCAGAAACGCACGGTGCTGGTCATCACGAACCGCCGGGCCATGGAGATTTACCCCGGCCTGTTCGGGGCGGTAAAGAGCCGCGTGTGGGCGCTGGAGCCGGGCATGGTGCAATCCTGCACGGTGCGCAAGGACGGCAGCGGCGACCTGATTCTCGGCTATGAGTCACGCCATTCCCGGAACGGCACCCACGAGGTGTCACGTGGCTTCATGAATGTGCCCGAGGTGCGCCGCGTGGAGCAGTTCCTTTACGACTTGACTCAGGAACAGTGAAATCCCCCGACCCCAGAGATTTCGGACTGAATCCCCGGCAATGTGAGCGCTTGCAGAAGGCTCTGCAGCCCGGCGAGCAGCTTCGCTGGGCGGGCAGCCCCATTGTCCGTCATCCGGAACCCGATAAGGGAAATCGCGTGGTGGGTGTGCTGTTTTTCCTTCCGTTCGCGTTGGTAGGTGCGGGCGGTATTTATTGGGCGCTGACAGGAACATCGGACGAGTCCGGCAGTCTGGTCGGGCTGTTCTTTGCGGGCTTGCTGTTTCTGCTGATTCCCATCGGCGCGCTCATCATCTATCCGTGCTTGCATAGGAAAGAGCTACGGAGCAGGACCTATGCCATCACCAACCGCCGCGCCATTGTCTGCGGTGTGGACACTGAATCCTGGCCGCTGGCGCCGGATATGGTCGCCTCGGATTTCCAGACGAAGGATGGCAGCGGCAACCTTGTCTTTGCCGTGCGCCGTCGCTGCGACGGCGGCCCGGGGTGGAATGAGGCCGGATTCATGGATATCCGCAATGTGCGGCTGGTGGAGGAAATCCTGGAAAAAGCCATAGCAGAACGAGAAAACGCATGATGACTCAGGAAGAACAGACGCGCCTGCAGGCAGAGCTGCTGCCGGGGGAAAGGGTGCTGTGGCATGGCCGCCCGCAGCTCCCGGTGGTGAACAGTGCCACGCTGCCGCTCTTTCTGCTGGCGGTGCTGTGCCCGCTCCTGCTCTTGTTCCCCGTTTTGCAGCAGCGGCGCTTGCGGCGCACGCTCTACCTGCTCACCGACCGCCGCATCCTGGTCTACCGCGCGAACTGGTGGCGCGGGGTGCAGCGCCATGCCTGGCCGCTGGAACCCGGCATCATCACCGCCCGTGTGCAGCGCCCCGGCGGCTGCGGCGACCTGGTCATGGAATACACCTACGGACACCGAGTATCGGAAGATAAGGGTTTTCTCCATGTGCCCGATGCCCTCCGCATCGCCCGCCTGATTGATGAGGCGGAGAAGAAATTGAACTGCCCGTAAAAGCGGTCCGTGGCAAAAATTGTCGAAGCCCGGGACTTCAGTCCCGCCTGGGCTGAGCTATCCCTGAACGCTGCGATGGTTGCACCCCTTGGGAGGGGTGCAAAGAACCCGCGTCCGCCCCCCGGCCCCTTGCTGGCGCAAGGGGTGAACCTGCCCGGAGGTGTGGCTCTTCTGCAATAATTGTGGAATGAGCCAGGCAAGGAAGAAACGGCAGAGAAGAAAAGTATCAGTAAAGAGCAGAAAAAGATTGAGCATGGAGGAGAAAACTCCTACCATGCCCA
>JAFVQN010000056.1 GCA_017504805.1 Akkermansia sp.
GCGGCAGCGGCAAGGGCGGGCAGAAGGTGAACAAGACGAATAATTGTGTCTACCTGACCCACGTACCCAGCGGTATTGTGGTGCGTTGTCACTGCGAGCGGGAGCGCGAGATTAACCGCTACCTGGCTCGCCGCACTCTTTGCGAAGAGATCGACCACCGCCTCAACGGCGCCCCAAGCCCGCGCCAGCTGGAGCTGAAGCGTACCCGCAAGCGCGGCGGTCAGCCCCGATCGTGCAGCATCACCCAGCGGAAGATGGATTAAGCCGGCATCGTCGGCTTGCCTGGCAGGAAGGTTCAGGGAACTTTTCAATGGAACTTTGTCCTTGCAAATCCTGATTTACCGGATGAGATATGGATTATTTTTCCTGCTTGCTATTGGCGGAGAAATGCGTTAGAATGCGGGAGCGTAGCATATCATCATCACTCTCATGGCACACGAAACTGCATTCCTGGGTGCGAGCACGGTTTTCGGCAAGTATTGGACGAAACGCCGTTATTTCGATTACCTGATAGATAAGGAGAACTTCAAACTGACCTTCGGACGCTCGTTCCGGATGATGGTGTATCTGGATAATGCAGTGGCAAATGGCCCCGCCAAGGTGCGCGCCGATGTGGAGGCTGATACCCGGGCAACCAATTACCTGCTCAACCACCTGGCCGATATCAAGCCGGAGTTTACGGTGTTTGTGACCACTTGTGATATGCTGCCCGAAACTGCGGATGAGAACACCCCCGCGCTGGAAAGCAGTGAAGACCCCTACGTGCAGAACCGCATTAACCTGTACCGTGAGCTGAACCGCCAGTATGGCCGTGTGCTCAATGTGCATCTGACGGAGATTGCCAACCCCACCCCGGATTTCAACCCGCTGCTGGCGACGCTGCTGAATCCGGATGAGACGAAGTCACCGCTTCCCTTTGCCCCTTTGGAATACCACCAGCTGTACCTTCCGCAGCGCATTCTGGGCGATGTGGACCGCTGCATTCCGCTGGGTATTCCGGCTATCATCCCGGCTATGCCGCAACTGACGACCACCGAACTGGTGGAGCTGTTGAACCCGGCTCTGGCGAAGCGCCTGCGCGACCCGGAGCCCAGTGACCCGCGAGGCTCGGATCGCAAATCCATTCATTCCTTCCAGTGGCTTGACCCGAAGGATGGTTATCTGGTGACGAAGGAAGACCAGATGGAGCTGCTGAAATTCTACTTTGCACCGGAACTGCTCTGATGTCGCAGGCGCTGAAACAGACAGGAAGCGAGTTCATCCGCTTCTTTGTGGTAGGCGTGGGTGCCACGCTGGTGCATCTGGCGGTGTATCTGCTGCTCAACTGGCTTTTCGACCTTTCGGAGAAGGATGGCCTTGGGATTACGCTTACCTACGCAGCGGGTTATGCCGTGAGCTTTGTGGCCAATTACATTGTTTCTCTGCGCTGGACTTTCAAGACGGAAGGCAGCGTGAGCAAGGGTCTGGGCTTTGCGTTTTCCCACCTGGTGAATGCAGGTATGCACCTCGGCCTGCTCAACCTGTTCCGAGCAGTCGGGGCGGGGGATGCGCTGAGCATGCTGGTAATCTGGCTTGCGCCCTGGCTGGTGGACTGGCTGCCCGTGCTCGGGCGCCCGGAATCCCTGCTGCCACTGCCGGTCTACGTCATTGTGGTGCCGGTGAATTTCCTCATGGTGCGTTTCTTCCTCAAGCGCTGAGACTAATAGTTATTCTAACTCCTTGAATATTTTTGTCTAACTGGGGTATGCTCCGGCACAGCGGCTGTATCTAATCCGCAGCCCTGTGTTAACCATGAAAATAACGAATAAACGAATTCTGGCTCTGCTGGGCATGACCTCCTTTGTGGTGGTGGCCGGCACGATGAACAGCTATGCTGATGCGACAACGGATAAACAGACTTACCTGGATGGCACGAACCGGGTGCTGGTGGGTGGGTATGTGCTGCCGGCTGATACGGCAGGTGTCACCCGCGAGGCTACTCTGGTGAGCGGCACTGGTGACCTGGCGGTATTTGATACGGTAACCACCATCACCGCTGCTACCAATACGGCCGGCGTGGTGAGCGGTCCCTACGAGGCACCTTTTGTGAACAGCAGTATAGCCGAAGTGCCTTACCTGGATGGCGTGGCGGATGTGCGCGACGTGACCATCAATATGGAGGGCGGTTCCGTGGGCTACCTGTGGGGTACTTACCAGTATTCCGACGTGCCCTCCGGCACGATTACACACAACATCTCCGGCGGCGAGGTGGGGCGGTTGTACGGTGGAGCCAATCTGAACAATGCGACCAATGTGCGTCCCGGTTACACACCCGGCCAGGTGCAGGGCATTGTGATTAACATGACCGGCGGTAATGTGGGGCAGATTCGTGCGGGCAATTCCTCTGGCGAGGGTGGCGCGGATTCTGCCCAGAGTGTCGGCGCCGGTGGTGTCACGGTGAATATCAGTGGTGGTGTCGTGGGGCGGGAGGGGCAGCAGGATGCCATCCGCGGTGGTGGCGGCGCCTACAATGGAGTGGATGGCAAGGTGACTCTCAATATCTCCGGCGAGAGTGCCATCATCGGCGATGTGTATGCCGGTGGGCGCGAATCGACTGTGGATTCCACGGAAATCAACATCTCCGGGGGCAGCATTGAAGGTAATGTCTACGGCGGCGGCACCTATGATAACGGCGTGGCCACAGTGACCAACGACACCAAAGTGACTATTTCCGGCGGTGCCATCGATGGCGATGTCTACGCCGCTGGCAAGAATGACCAGGTGGGCGGTAATACGAGCATTGTCATGCTTGGGAACACGGCTTCCGTTTCCGGCACGCTCAATGGCGGATCCGACAACAGCGCTGCCGCCACTCCGGGCAGCGTGGGCGGCAGTCGCAGCATCGACCTCGGCACGGCAGATACGGCCTATTCCGGCACCGTGCGACTGGCCGATTTCACGAATGTGAATGTGAACAACGGCAGCACGACAATCGAATCCCTGGCGCCTGCCGCAGATGGTACCCGGGTGCTGGTGGCTCAGGCGGGTACCCTGAACACCAGGGCAGGGGTGCTGACCGGTCTGGAGAGCCTGGAGCTGGCCGGCGGTACGCTCAACGTCGACATGCAGGGTAGCAATACTTCCGCTGTGACAGGGCGCACCCTTACGCTGGCTGACGGCTCCACGGTGAATGTGACCAACGCTGCAGGTGATAACGGCAGTATTTCCGTATTCGGTTTCGATAATATGGAAAACGTGGGTGATATCACCCTCACCCTCAATGGCGCTACCGTCTCCGGCAGTATGTGGAATATGGTGGATGGCGTGCTGATTATCCGGGAACTGAGCCCGGCTTCACTCTCGCTGAGCCGCAACCAGAGCCGTTTTTACAACGCGTTGCTGGCCATGAAGGCCGATGGTAAGGCCCGGCCGGAATTGACGGACCTGGTGAACTCCCGTGATGAAGCGGCCGTCAAGGCCCGGCTGGATGCACTCAGTGGGCATGAATATGCCACTTCCATGAGCAGCCAGATTGACGGCAACATGGGGCACCTGCGCCGCCTGCGTGCCAGTATGGGCAAGGGAACGCCGCTGCAGATGGGCTCTACTCTGGTGGAAACGGCGGTGGATGAAAAGACCGGTGCCGTGACCGAGGTGGCCGCCATCACGAATCCGCGCCGTTGGCGTTTCGGTGTGCAGGGCTTCTATGAGGAATCGGACATCGACAGCGACTCTCATGGCGACGGCTATGACCGCACCGAGGCCGGTGCCATGCTCAACGCTGAGTACCTGGTGCGCAATGGCCTGGTGATGGGCGGTGCGCTTTCCTATGGCCGCACCAGTCTGCGTACGGACCATGCCCGCACCCGCCACGAGGATAACACCCGCTTTGACTTGTACGGCCTCTGCCACGACCAGCGCTGGACCTTCGCCACCTCCATTGGCATGGGCCTGCACAACCACCACATGCGCCGCCACAAGACTCACGAGTCGGATGTGGACGGCTACGCCATCAACTTCATGCACGAGACCGCCTATGCGGTGATGCAGACCGAATCTGCCAATGTGCAGGTGTATGGCGGGGTGGAGACCTCCTGGAACAGGATGGACAGCATGCGCGAATCCGGTGGAGACTACAATCTCCGCCTCCGCAAGCAGACCGCCTGGGCTACGGATGTGAACATGGGCCTGCGTTTCAATATGGAGCTCCCGGCGGTCTGGTCCGCCCCGGCCGGCATGTTCTCCATCCAGACCGGAGCGGTCGGTTCTGTGGGTGATGTGAACCCCGCCGCCAAGCTCAGCCTGGATGGCTACAACTACCGCCAGAGCTGCGCCACCCGCGACCGCTGGGGCTGGGAAATCGGCGCCGGGGTGGATGTGCCCGTCAGCAATAACGTGTCACTCTTCGGTACGGCTGAAGGTATCATCCGCGGAGATTCCCACTCCTTCGACGGCCAGATCGGCATGCGCATGAGCTTCTGATAACACGCTGCCGGCTACCCTGCTTCCGCCCGCCCCGGATTTGTTCCGGGGCGGGTTTTTGAGATGCGATAGGCGTTTTCATGCATAAGTTATTCTGCTTTGGACCGCGAAGTAAGAATCTCACAAAGCTGTATATCCTCATCACGTAGTGGGATGATGAAAAAAAATGAAGATATTACGTAAAATTAACTGTACATCGCATCAGTGATGACGCCCTCAACGGTGGCAGCCAGGATGCCTGGGCTACGGATGTGACCGCCGGTGTGCGTTACAACCGGGTTCTGCGCGCGCTGGGCAGCGCTCCTGCCGGTGTGTTCACAGCTCAGGCCGGTGTGACCGCTGCTGTGGGTGACGTGAAGTCCGGCCTTGATCTGGATATGGGCAGCTTCGGCTGGCGCCAGGAAAGCGCTACCCGTAACCGCTGGGGCTGGAACCTGGGCGCCGGTGTGGATGTGCCGGTGAACCAGCGCACCAGCGTGTACGGCACGGTGGATAGCGTGCTGCGCGGTGATTCTCACAGTATCGACGGTCAGGTGGGCGTGAAGGTCGCCTT
Organism: Akkermansia sp.; assembly: GCA_017504805.1. Lineage (GTDB taxonomy): Bacteria > Verrucomicrobiota > Verrucomicrobiia > Verrucomicrobiales > Akkermansiaceae > Akkermansia. The sequence continues at coordinate 5,015 of JAFVQN010000056.1, forward strand.
CTGATAAAGACCTCACAGCGATTTGATACAGGCGGCACTCCGGATTCCGGAGTGCCGCTTTTGTAAGATGCAGCCGAGCCAGGGCGCGGTGATTTGTTCCCGTTCGCCTGTTTGTCGGGATGCCTGATGGAGAAGAGGTGCAGAAAGCATGAGAAAAAGCGGGGCGGGGAATGAGAAAAAGCTTGACTATAAGTGGCTGCTCTGCTAATCTCCGGCGCGTTATGGCAAAAGTTCCTGTTATTCAGCTCCGCAAAGGTCACGCCGTGAACTACAACGGCGATATCTGCGTTGTGCGCGAGAGCCAGCTCAAGACTCCCCCCCGCATGGCCTCCTATGTGCAGATGACCATCCGCAGCATCGCAACCGGCAAGGATTACAACCTGCGCCTCACCTCCAACGACTTCCTTGAGGGCGTGATGCTCAGCCGCGAGGAGATGGAATTCTCCTATGTGGACGGCATGGGCTACCACTTCCTCAACACTGAGACCTACGAGGACGTGTGCGTGGGTGAGGATATCGTGGAACCGGTGAAGGACTACCTCATCGAGGGCAACGTGTACGTGCTGCTCTTCACGGATGAGATCGTGTGCTCCATCGAGCTGCCCGCCGCCATCACCATGGAGGTGGCTGAAGCCCCCGAGGGTGTGAAGGGCAACTCCGCCAACAACGTGTACAAGAGCGCTACCATGACCACGGGCCTCGTGGTGCAGGTGCCCCTGTTCATCACCGCAGGTCAGCGTATCTCCGTGAAGACGGAAGATGGTACCTACCTGGGCCGCGTGAACAACTGATAACGCGCCTATTCCCGCTTTTCTACCGCCGTGGAGCAACTCCACGGCGGTTTTTTGTTGCAGTCTGCCACCGCGTGTGATAGACTCAAAGCACTGAAACAGTTTTATACTACTATGATCAGCCATATCATTCGCGGTAAAAAGGTATTTGAGGACGAAATCGAAGCTCTCAAGGTCATCGGCAATGCATTGGATAACTCGTTCGACGAGGCTGTGGAAGCCATGCGAAAGGCTATCAACACCGGTCACAAGATTATCATTGTGGGCGTGGGCAAGAGTGGCCTAATCGGTGATAAGATTGCCGCCACCCTCACCTCCACCGGAGCTCCCTCAGTGGTGCTGGATACGATGAATGCCTTGCATGGTGACCTGGGTATCGTGCAGGATGGCGATGCCTGCATCGCAATGTCCTACTCTGGTGAGACGGCAGAGCTGCTTACGCTCATGCCCTTCCTGAAGCGCTTTGATATAGCTATCATCGGCATGACAGGCAAGACGAACTCCACGCTGGCCCAGCTTTCCGACGTGGTGCTCAACACCTATGTGGAGCGCGAGGCCGACCCGCTGAATCTGGCTCCCACCTCATCTTCCACCGCCATGCTGGTGATGGGCGATGCCCTGGCCATGGCTCTGCTGGAGGCCCAGAACTTCACCAAGGAAGACTTTGCCCGCAGCCACCCCGGTGGTTCGCTCGGGCGCGCGCTGCTCACCCGCATCGGCGATATCATGCGCACGGAGTTCGCCAAGCTGCCGGAGGCTTCCACCATCATGGACTGTATCATCGCCATGTCCACCGCCCGCGTGGGCGCCTGCATCCTGGTGCATGAGGACGGCTCGCTGGCCGGTGTGTTCACGCATGGAGACTTTGCCCGCGCGTACCAGAAGGACCCCTCCTGCGGCACGCGGCCGGTGCGCGACATCATGACTAAGAACCCGGTCTATGTGGAGGCGGATAAGCTCGCCATCGTGGCGGTGAAGACGCTCCGCGACCGCCGCATTGACGACCTCGTGGTGCTCGACGCCGATAACAAACCGGTGGGCCTCATCGACACGCAGGACCTCGTGCGTCTCAAACTCATCTGATTTAATGGCCTTAATGCAGAAAATTTAGCCCTAATCACACTTTAGGCTTGATTTCTTTGCGAAAAAGGTGCATCATCTGCCACCGCATTTGCGAAAGCAAGAGATCTTACATTAAAAAAAGCTATGAGAAAGTACGAAGCACTGATCGTTCTGAACATGAAGGGTTCTGCCAC
>JAFVQN010000057.1 GCA_017504805.1 Akkermansia sp.
CGTCTTCGCCCTGCGGGCTACGCCGAGACAGGTACGCCCTGGGCTCTTGAACTTACCGCCCCGCCAGTAGGCGGGGCTCAGAATTCCGCTCGCCTGCGGCTCGCCAAAGTCCAATTTGTCGTTGAGTCCAAGCAATATTCTTTAATTGCCGGAGCAATAATATCAGGGTTGTTGGTGTTACACATATACGTAATCAGTTTTGTTGCATCGGGAGCGCAGCATGCACCCCCGCAAGACCAGGAGAATAAACCGGAAATCTGCCCGCTGCAACAAATAATCAGCCCCCGGTCCATCATTACCCCTGTAACGCAGTACCGGGCAGGGGCGGATTGAAGCAATTTTTCGAGTGGAGAGAAGCGGAATCTCATTGACTTCAACAGAGGTTTGGGGCATAATGTTCACATCGAAACAACTTTTACCATGTCTTTCAACATTCAGAACGTAGTCATCGGCGGGCAGGAGCCATTCTTCCTGCTCGGGCCCTGCTCCCTGGAGAACGAAGCCTTTGCCTGGGAAATGGCAACGGCCATCAAGGAAATCTGCACGCGTCTGGGGCTGCAGTTCATCTTCAAAGCCTCGTATGACAAGGCTAACCGCACCAGCGTGAAGAGCTTCCGCGGGCCGGGCATCGAAGAAGGCTGCCGCATTCTCTCCGAAATCGGCAAGGAACTCCAATGCCCGGTGGTGACCGACGTACACACCGAGCAGCAGGCTGAATACGCCGCTCAGTTTGTAGATCTGCTGCAGGTACCGGCCTTCCTGAGCCGCCAGAGCGACCTGCTGGAAGCCTGCGCCAAGACCGGGCGACCGGTCAACATCAAGAAAGGGCAGTTCCTTGCTCCCTGGGACTGCAAGAACATCTGTGAGAAGATGGAGGCCTTCGGCTGCGATAAGTACATGCTCTGCGAGCGCGGCACCTCCTTCGGCTACAACAACCTCATCGTGGACATGCGCGGCATGTACTGGATGAAGAAGTTTGGTTGCCCCGTCGTGTTCGATGCCACGCACTCGGTGCAGCGACCGGGCGGACTGGGCGGTGCCACCGGCGGCGACCGCGAGCTGGCTCCAGTGCTGGCCAATGCCGCCATGACCATGGGTATCGACGGTGTCTTCATGGAGGTACACAAGGACCCCGACCACGCGATGAGCGATGGCCCGAACCAGGTGTACCTCAAAGACCTCGAAAAGATTCTCAGCAACCTCATGCTGGTGCGCAAGGCCTGCCAGCAGATGGAAACCATCTGATGAGACGAGCTCTTACACTTCTTTCCCTGCTACTGCTGCCGCTCCAGAGCTGGGGGCAGCAGAAGACAGATGCTGTGGTAGAAGACGAGTTCCCGGCATTGCAGTTCATGCCGGTGGGCACTGTGCTGGAGGGCATCTCCATACCGCGCTACGAGAAGCACCGGGTCACGGCCCTGCTGCTGGCCAAAAGCATGACGGTGCAGGACCGCAAGACCGTGGTGCTGAAGGAACTCGTAGCCTCACTGTACGGAAATGACGGCAACCAGACTGATGTCACCACAGAGAGTGTAACATACAGCTTTGCCGCCAAGACCGCCAGGACCACCGGCGAGGCCACGGTGAGCGACCCGCGCTTCACCGGCAAGGGACAGGGAGTCATCTTCAACACCAGCACCCGCAAAGGATTCCTGCGCGGCCCCGTTCAGACAACCGTTTCCGCAGCCACGCTTAACCAGACGAAAGGCAGCAGCATACCATGATGAAAGCCGCAGTCATTGCAGCACTGGCCATACCCGTTTTCACCGCAGGCGGGTACCAGGCAGATTTGCAACAAGCCCGGAACCAGGCTGACACCTGGGGTGAACACTTCCAGCAAGTTCGCACTGAGCTGGCCATTCTGGGAATAGACATGGATTCCCTGAGCGCAACCCCGTGCGAACAACCGGAGACAGATGACACAGTTGTCATTGCCGAGAAAGGCCTGTTCTTTGACACGGCGGCCTCCAGTCTCATCTACCTGGGCAACGTCCGGCTGAAGGACACCCGGGTTAACATCTCTGCGAGCGAGCAGCTGCATATCTTCCTGCAGAAACCCAATATCGAGGAAAAGGAAGAAGCCTCCCCTGCACCGATGAAAAAGCCGAAGGAAACACCCCCGGCTGCAGCGGGAGAGGCAGATTCAACCGCTGCAGGAATCGAGGCGGCGGAGCACACGCCAGAGACGGGACCGGACAGTCCCCCAGTCTCCGCCACCAGCACTACGGATCAGGCAGTTCCCCAGCCGGAGAAAAGCAGCGAGCCAGCCTTCATCAGCACCCACAGTGCCATTGCAGACACGGTCAGCAACGCGATTTTCCTCTACTCGCCGGCTGCCGGTGAGGAAATTTCCCTGAAACAGGGCGAAAGCATCGTCCGGATTACCCCGCAGGCAGACGCCCCGGCCCGCATCCTGGCCGACCCGCAGGGAAATATCCTGCTGGAAGGCGCACTGGTCAGCGTGCGCATGGTGGATAAAGACGGTGGTGTCACCACGCTTACCACCACAGGTGGCCACGCATACTACCACGCGGCCGACCACACGCTTCACACCCCGGGCAACACAGAACTGACCCACCCGGATGGCACCCTGAGCTGCAACGAAGCACTCTGCGTGGTGCTCACCCCCGCAGCAGAAGCCAGCAAACCTGGCAAAGGATTCATGAGCCAGTTCACCAGCCTGCGGTTTGACGGTATTACCACCGCCACAGCCCGCGGCAAGGTGGTAGCCACCGCCACAGCCAGGGAGGGCCGGCCCGCATCGCGAGCCGAGGGCGAACTCTTCACCTACGATGGCAAAACCGGCGCCTGCGCCCTCACAGGCAGCAAATGCCGCCTGGTGTACGGCGGCAACGAGGTATGCAGCAATGAGGCCCTGCTCCTGCATCCCAACGGGGATATTGAGCTGAAAGGCACCGATATCCGCGGCACCTACGAACGCGAAGGCAGCCAGCCTGGCCAGATGCTTGCAGGCACATTTGAAGCCGGCGACAACGTGATTTTCCGCGCAGATCTGGGGACCGTCTCCACCCAGAACGGCATGAAACTGGAAGATGCCGAGTCCGATTTCAGCTGCAGCGGCCCTGTCCTGCTGGTACTCAGGCCCAAGGAGAACGCCAAGGCTCCGGAGCAGAAGCCCGGCATGCCCAACCTGGCAATCACCCGATTTGGAGATGTGAGCAGGGCAAAGGCCACGGGCAGCGTCGTAGCCCACCGTTACGAAACAGGCACCGGCAAATGCATCGGCGAGCTGCAGGCAGAAACAGCGGAGACCGACCTGACCACAGGCGAGACGCTGCTTACCAGCGCACCAGGTACCCCGCTCGTTGCATTCTACAACGGCAGCCGCATCGAATCCACCCCGGCAGAAGGCAAAACAGCCACGCTCGAACTGAAGGCGAACGGTGACCTGAAGCTCAACGGTGACCAGATAGCCGCTACCATGAAGAGCACGGATGGTATCACTAAGGCCCGATGCCGCGACTACGTGCTGCTCACCCGAGAAGAAGACCGGCTCGAGACCGGCAGCGCCACCAGAATCGAGACGCCGACCGCCATTCTGACCACCACGGGCGCTCTGCATGCCATTCTGACCTCATCCCAACCGGCAGAAGACGCGCCCAAGGGCCGATTCACCAATCTGCGGTTCAACTACGACGGCATCCGCGAAGCACGCACCCACAGTGGATGCACCGTGCGCACCGAATCGGGCTCCATGCAGTGTACCGGCCCGGTCCACCTCGTCATGGACAACACCAACAAGGCAGCCGACCAGATGATGGGCGGGCTCCAGACAGCCACCGCCCGCGGCAATGTTGCCGTGGCAGGCAAGGACAGCTCCGGCAGGCTGCTGCGCGCCAGAGGCGACCTGCTTGAGGTGAACGCCCGGACAGGCATGAAGGTACTCAGCGGCCAGAGTGTCACCCTGAGCGACGCCAATAACACCCACACAGCCAGTGGCAAGGGAGCCAGCATCCGCATCGATGCAAGGAATAACGCCAGCATCCACGGCGCCCAGCATACCACGCGAGCCACCAGGATTCGCGAGCAGCTCAACGAACAGAAAAACTCGAAGTCTAAGTAAAACATGGAAACACTTCTCAAAGCAACTAATCTTTGCAAGTCATACGGCGAGCGCCAGGTGGTGAGCAATGTCAACTTCAGCGTCAATGCGGGCGAAATCGTTGGGCTCCTGGGGCCCAACGGTGCCGGCAAGACTACCTCATTCTACATGGTGGCGGGGCTGGTGCGCCCGGATACCGGGTCCGTTGATTTCTGCGGCAAGGATGTTTCCGGTCTACCCATGCACCTGCGTGCGCGTCTGGGCATGGGCTATCTGCCGCAGGAGGAATCCATCTTCCGCAAGCTGACGGTGAATGACAACCTGATGGCCATACTGGAGACACGCTCAGACCTGAGCCGAGCAGAAAAGCGAGAGAAGTGCGACGAGCTGCTGGAGCGTTTCAACATCACCCGCCTGCGCAAGAGCCAGTCTATCCAGCTCTCCGGTGGCGAGAAACGCCGCCTGACCATTGCCCGGGCGCTGGCCGCCAACCCCAGGCTGCTTATGCTGGACGAGCCATTCGCCGGGGTGGACCCCATCGCCGTGCAGGACATCCAGCACATCGTGGCCTCGCTGCGCGAGACAGACGGTCTCTCCATCCTCATCACCGACCACAACGTCCGCGAGACGCTGGGTATCGTAGACCGAGCCTACATTCTCTTTGAGGGCAAGGTCATCAAGGAAGGCAATGCAGAGGAAATTGCCAACGATCCCAAGACTCGCAAGATTTACCTCGGCGAGCAGTTCAAGATGTAAGCGGCGCCAGAATCGAGCACAGTTCATCATACGAGGCCACGCGTGAAAGCTGTGGCCTCATTGCTTTGGTGCCGGGGATTCCCTTGGCATAAGCCAGCAGGCGGGAGCGCATGGCGCGCATGGTGACCAGTTCATCGCCGTAGTGGTGGCAATCGAGCGACATACGGGTGTGGCGCAGCATGAAAGCGATGCGCTCCTGCGGGGTGGGAGGTTCGGGCACCAGACCAGTGCGCAGATACGCCCTGGCCTGCCGGAAGACCCAGGGAGCATTCATGGCGGCGCGGCCAATCATCACCGCAGACACCGCAGTGGACTCACGGACCCGCTGCACATCCTGAGGGGTGGCTATATCCCCATTGCCGATAACGGGAACCCGGACCAGGCGGGCGCAGTGGTCAATCATCTCCCAGTCGGCCCGGCCACCGTACTGCTGGGAGCGGGTGCGTCCGTGAATGGCAATAGCCTGCACCCCGGCGTCCTCCAGCCGTTGCACGGCCTCGGGAGCACAGATATGTTCCTGGTCCCAGCCGATGCGGATTTTGGTCGTCACCGGACAATCAGCCCCCAGTTCCCGCACCACGGCAGCGGCAATACGCTGCAGCAGCGGCAAATCCTTCAGCAGGGAGGAACCGCCGTTCTTCCCCACCACCTTGGGTACCGGACAGCCGGCGTTGATATCCAGGAAATCCGGCTGCATAGCATCCACAATAATGCGGGCTGCTGCCGCGCAATGCTCCGGCACCGAACCGAAAATCTGCACCCCCAGCGGACGGTGCGCATCCTCAAACTCCACGTAGCGGCGGTTGCGCTCCCAAGCCTGCAGCACGCCCTCAGCCGACACGAACTCCGTCACCATCACATCGGCCCCTTCCTCCTTGCAGAGCGTGCGGAAAATGGGGTCTGTCACCCCCGCCATGGGGGCCAGGTACAGCGGAAAATCAGAAAAATCCGGAAGAGCCATGATCAGTATCACCAGATGAGGGATTCAACCCAGTCCATATAGGCCGCCACCAGTTCGGTGCCATAAAAAAGCCAGATGAAAGCCGCCGAAATCAACGCCGGGCCAAACGGCATCGGCGTACCGCGGCCGATGCGCGCCACCAGCGCCGCCGCAATGCCGATAAAGCTGCCGCCTACCAGGGCGAACACCACGCCCTGCCAGCCGCACAGCGCCCCGATGGCCAGCGCCAGCCAGGCATCACCGCTACCCATGGCGGCTTTGCTGGCAGCATAGCCGCAGCAGGTACCGCGCAGTTCCGCGTGCGACTCCAGGGAGAGTTTTGTACCATCCGGCAGGGTGAGGGAATCGACTGTGAACACCAGCTCCCCTGCCCCGGTTGCATGGCTGCTCTCTGTGCCTGTGGTCAGGGTGAACCGATTGCTGCACTCCATAAACAAATCACTCCACAGCAGACGCTCAGAGCCTATGAGGAGCTCCACGTCCTCACCATCATCCGCCTGATGCAGCACCCACTCACGCGGTGATTCAAATGACGCCTGCCTGCGGCCGAAGAAAAACCTGCCAGCCAGAGCCACCAGCCGGAAAAGCAGGAAGCCGCCAAAAGCCCCGCTCAAGCTGCTCATGAGCCCCTGCAGGGGTTCCGTTCCCTCACCGCTGAACCAAGGCGAAAGCAGTGCCACCCCGATACCGGCAGCCGTCGCTATCAGCACCAGCGACGGCAGCACCACCATCTGCTCCCAGTCGATGCAGAAGCAGGCCAGCATCACCGCAGCCCACACGCACAGCAGCACCTGGGTGACGAGGTCATCTGTGCAGAAATACCACGCGATAGCCGCAAACAGCATGGCGCACACCAACTCCACCACACAATAGCGGGCCGTATAATGCCGGCCGCAGCAAGCCGTGCGCCCACGCAGCAGCAGGTAACTCACTACCGGCAAATTCAGATACCACGGAATCGGGGCCTTGCACTGCGGGCAGAACGAGCGGCGGGGCTCATTCACGCTCATCCCCCGCGGCATCCGGTATATCACCACATTCAGAAACGAGCCGACGCAAGCCCCGAACAGGGCAAAGAACACGGGCAGCAGCCACGGCACCGCAGCTGTCGCATCCTGAGTGAGTGTGTAGAATTCCTCCATACTGCTTACATGACAGACCATACCACAGAGCCCCCCTGCGGTCAAACCGGAATTCTGACACCGCAAACGGGCCGGTGGATTTTCCACCGGCCCGCGTATCTGAATGTTCTGCAAGCAGCTGCTTACTTGGTCTGCCAGCCGCCACCCAACTGGGTGTAGAGGGTGGGAACGCAGGCGGCATACTGGTAGCGGTAGGCTGCCAGCTGCGTCTGGGCCGGGAAAAGGCCCTGCTGAGCCGTCAGCACCTCATAGTAATTGGCCAGACCCTGGGCGTAGCGGTCCTTGGAAAGCTTCACGCTTTCCTGATAGGCGGCCACAGCCTGCTCCTGCTTCTTCATAATCTGGCGGAGCTTGGAGCGCTGGGTCAGCGTGGTGGAGATTTCCGCCATGGCGGCCAGCACTGCCTGCTCGTAATCAGCCTTGGCCGCGAGGAAGGCATCGCGCTTCATCGCCTCATTGGCGCGGAGCTGACCAGCCTGGAAAAGCGGGCCGGTGAGATTCGCACCGATACCCCAGCCATCAGCGCTGCGGCTGAGACCGTGGCGCAGGTCCGGGGAGGCGATACCGGCCAGCCCGGTGAGGCTGATGCTCGGGAAGTAGCTGGCAATGGCCACGCCAATCTGGGCATTGGCAGAGCGGAGCTTCTGCTCAGCCGCGCGGATATCCGGGCGGCGGGCAATCACGTCTGCCGGAATACCGGCCGCCACGCCGCTGGCATTGGCAAAGGCCATCATATTTCCGCCGCGCTCAATGGGGCCCGGCATGCGGCCGGCCAGTGTGGACAGCGTGTTCTCCAGCTCGGTAATCTGCATCTGCAGGTTCGGGATCTGGGCTTCCGCGGCAGAAAGAGCCGCCTGACCCGATGCCGTCTGCAGACGGTTAGCCACACCACCTTCGAGCTGTTTCTCGAACAAGTTGAGCGATTCACGATAGGAAGCCACAGCCTCGTGGGCAATCTTGAGCTGCTCATCCAGCATAATGAGGCGCAGGTACCCCGTGGCGACCTGCTTCATGAGCGAAATGCGCAGGTTATTGAAACCTTCCTCGGCAGCCAGAGCCGAAGCCTCGGCGCTTTCCACCCCCTTGCGGGTCTTGCCCCAGAGGTCAAGCTCCCACGAGGCGCTCAGCCCCGCGGCGCCAGGCACCTTCACCTCGTCTGCCGTTGCGACAGTAGCGGGCGAGCTGGCGCCCTTGCTGGCCTGCCCCAGATACCCCAGCCAGGGGAACATAGGAGCACGGGCCACTGTGATGTAGCGGCGGGCGGATTCCACGTTGTGCATCATGGCTTCCAGGCTGCGGTTGCTGGCAAAGACATCATCCAGCAGTTTCTGCAGGTTTTCGTCCTTGAGCACCTGCTGCCAGGGCAGATCGGCCATGGTGCTGCCGGCTACGCCAGCCCCCCGGAACTCGGCGGGAACAGGCATCTCAGGCGAGGTCCACAGGGGGCCGAAGGAGCAGGATGCCACCAGACCGGCCACTCCTGCAAGGCTGAGAATCAAAGTGCGTTTCATGTTGATTTTATGATATCGATTTGCTTGATATTGTCAAGTGTTTTTCTCCTGTTATTCATCTTCCTTATGAGCCGCCAGATATTCGCGGGCGCCGACCTCATCCGGGTCATCCCCCAGCGTGGCCAGTTTGAACCTGATGCGGAACAGGCGCATGATGAAAACATACGAACAGGGGATGAGGAACACACCCACCACGGTGGCTACGGTCATGCCCACCACCACCACGGTACCGATGGAGCAGCGGGCAAGTGCGCCGGAGCCACTGGCCAGCATGAGTGGCACACAGCCCAGGATGAAGGCAAGCGAGGTCATGAGAATGGGACGCAGACGCAGTCTGGCCGCGGAGAGCGTGGCGGTGAGCAGATCCTTGCCGCGCTCCATCTCCAGGTTGGCAAACTCCACAATGAGAATGGCATTCTTGGCCGCAAGGCCCACCAGCATCACCAGGCCCACCTGAGCATACAGGTTGAGCTCCAGCCCCATGCAGTACAGACCGGCATAAGCCCCCAGCACCGCGATGGGCACCGTGAGGAACACCGAAATCGGCAGGGTCCACTTCTCATACAGCGCCACGAGAATCAGGAAGGCGAACACGGAAGACATGGCAAAGATGGTGACCAGCCCGGTGCCGTTACGCACCTTGTTCTCCTGGAAGGACATTTCCTGGTAATCCATGCCAATCTTGGAGGGGTCCATGGTTTCAGCGTAAACAGCCTCCATGGCTTCCATAAGCTGCTGCGAGGACACTCCGGGACGAGGCATCACATTCAGCTTGGCAGAATTGTAGATATTGTGGTGCATCACGAACTCTGTATCAGCAATATCCTTGATGTTGACCAGAGCTGAAAGAGGCACGCGCTCGCCGTCCATATTGGTTACGAAGAAGCCATCCATCTTGTCCAGGCTCACACGGTCGGCGCCCTGAGCCTGCATGTAGACCTGCCACTGCTGACCGAACGCGTTGAAAAAGTTCACGAAGGCCGAGCCGTTATAGGTAGCCAGCAGGCTGTTGGCCGCGCCGATGTCCACACGGTGGAACTTGCACTTCTCCTTATCCAGCTCCACAAACTTCTGCGGGGTATCAGCCATCATCATGTCCATGCAGACGGCCACTTCCTGGCGCTGGCGGGCGGCTTCCTCAAAGCGGAGCACCTGCTCGCGCAAGAACGGCACGCCCTGCCCTTCCAGGTCGTTGAGTACCATGGTCACACCGTTTGCTGTGCCCACGCCGGGAATGGCCGGCGGCATCAGCACCATGGCCATGCCATCCAGCACGGTATCATGCAGGCGGGCTTCGATGCGTTTCTGCACCTCAGCGGCTGTTTCGGGGCGTTCGGACCAGTCTTTCAACTCAATGAAGGCGATACAGGCACCGGGGGTCTGCACGCCGTTCAGGATGTTGATACCCACCACCGTGGTGAGATTCTTCACAGCAGGGTCGGAAAGCACCTCCTCGAATTTCTTATTCTCGGCGTATGCCACCTGGAGCGAGGTATCCGGTTTCATGATGAGAGCCGCCAGCAGGAAGCCCTGGTCCTCATCCGGCAGGAATGCCTTAGGCACCATCCTGGACATGGGGGAAATCGCCACCCAGAACAGAACCAGAAGCGGCATGGAAATGATGAGCTTGCGGCAGAGGCCGCCGCATATCTTCACGTAAATATTCGCCGTGCGCTCGTAGCACCAGTTGAACAGCTTGTAGAAAGGTTTGAAGATACTGCGGTTCTGCTTGGTCGGCCTGAGCATGAGAGCGCACAGAGCGGGTGAAAGCGTGAGGGCGTTGAAGGCCGAAATCAGCATCGAAATGGCAATGGTGATGGCGAACTGCTTGAACAGCGTGCCGGTAATACCCTCCAGCAGAAGTGAGGGCAGGAACACCGCCGCCAGCACCAGTGCAATAGCGATTACCGGGCCACTCACCTCCTGCATGGCAGCAAAGGAAGCCATGCGCGGGTTAAGCCCCTTGTCGATATGATGCTGCACGGCTTCCACCACCACAATGGCATCATCCACCACCAGACCAATGGCCAGCACCATACCCAGCAGGGAAATGGTATTGAGCGAGAAGCCCAGCATCGGGAACACGCAGAAGGTGGAAATAAGCGATACCGGCACGGCAATGAGAGGAATGAGGGTAGCGCGGAAGTTCTGCAGGAACATGAACACCACCAGTGCCACCAGGATGATGGCTTCAATGAAGGTCCGCTTGATTTCATCAATCGAGTAGCGCACGGCCGTGGTCGTATCCAGCGAGACTTCACCGGTGATACCTTGAGGCATGATGGCAGCCTGCTTCTCAAAGGTTTTGCGCAGGCGGTCCACCGTGGCGATGGCATTGGAACCAGGGCTCTGGAAAATCACCACAGCAGCGGCAACCTGCCGATTCAGACGCCCGGTGGCAGAGTAGTTTTCGGAACCAAGTTCGACTTTGGCAATGTCCTTGAGGTAGATAATTTCATCCCCCACCTGGCGCACGATGATATTCTCGAATTCAGCGGGGTCCGTCAGGCGACCCTGGGTGCGGATGGCAATCGTCTTTTCCTGGCCATCAGGCACGGGATCGGCGCCCACCTTACCGCCGGGGTTCGTGGTATTCTGAGCCGCAATAGCGGCGCGCACCTCACCGATGGAGAGGTTATAGTGGGTCATGGTGTTGGTATCCAGCCAGATGCGGATAGCGTAGCGCCCGGCACCATACACCGTCACTTCGCCCACGCCCTCCACGCGCTTCAGCTCATCCACCATCTTCACCTGGGCATAGTTGGCCAGGTCCACGGAGTTATAGCTGCCGTCCGGCGAGAAGAGGGAGTAGATGATGATAGGCAGACCCGGCTGCTGACGAATGGTCACGCCGGAGTTGAGCACCTCGGTGGGCACCTGGGACTGGGCCTGACCGTAGCGCATATTGGTGAACACCTGGTCCAGATCAGGGTCGGTATCCGGGTTGAACACCACCTGCAGGGAGTACACACCGTTATTCGAGGAAACGGAGGTCATGTAGTCCATGCCCTGCACACCGGAGATTTCACGCTCCAGCGGAGTACCCACTGAGTCGGCCACGGCTTTGGCATCCGCGCCCGGGAACATGGCCATGAGCTGAATGGTGCGCGGCGTAATCTCCGGATACTGGGAAATCGGCAGATTCACCAGACACACCATGCCCAGCAGTGTCGTCACCACAGCAATCACCGTGGCAATAACGGGATGTTTAATGAAGAATGCACTCATCTGAGCTTTTATTCTGCCTGGTTATCCGATGTGACGGAGTTCACGGTGGAAGTGGGCTTCTCGTAGACGAAAGGCTGGGGAATCACCGTGCCGAAACCACCCTGTGCACCGGCCTTGCGCATACCGGCATTGGCCAGCGCATACTGCGCAGCCATCTGGCCGCCGCCCACGATGACCTGGGCGTCTTCCACATTTTCGATACCAGCTTCGCGAAGTGTCTCGGCTATGGGTTTCACCGTGCCGGTCACCACCTGCATGAGCATGGGCACTGTGGTACCATCGCCATTCGGCATATCCAGCACCAGTTCCTTGCCCAGTTTCACATCAATACCAAGCGGCGTATTATCCGGAGCTACCACGTAGATGAAACGGTGGTTCATGGAGGAAATAAGCGCGCGGGAGGGCACCAGCAGTGCATCCTTGATTTCACCGGTCTTCGCGCTCACGCGCACAGCGGCACCGGTGCGCAGCTTCAGCTGCGGGTTCGGGATGTAGCCCACAAACTTCACCGTGCCGGTGGCCTGGCTGATTTCACTATCCACAGCATGCACCCTGCCCTTGTGTTCAAACACGCTGCCATCTTCCAGAATGAGGTCAAACTCCCTCACCGGGCTCATCTTATCCGGCAGGTCATAGTATTCCTCACCTTGAGCCTGTTCACTCACCTGGCGTGCCGGCACCGAAAAATCCACCCGGATGGGGTCAATGGAGGACATACGGGTCATCACTACCTGACCGGCAGCAACAAAATCACCCACGCTCACATTGGACTTGGTGGCAAGCCCCTTGAACGGCGCACGGATGGTGCAGCGGTCCAGATTCAGCTTGGCCATCTCCGTAGCGGCCTCGGCCTGGGCGACCTGGGCCCGGGCCATGGCAAGCGCAGCCTCGCAGCGGCGCTTGGCGTGCTGCGCATCCGTAAACTGCTTATCGGAAACAGAACCGCTCTGCACCAGTGCCGTAAAGCGCTCCAGGTCCTTCTGGGCCTGCTCATCGGCCACTTCAGCCTGCAATACTCCGGCCCTGGCGGCCGCTACATTCGCCACCGCCTGGTCATACGCAGCCTGGTAGTTGGACGGGTCAATGCGGAAAAGAACTTCATCCTTCTCACACAAAGAACCATGCCAGTACACCTGCTCCAGCAACTTGCCCGACACCTCCGGGCGGATATCCGCCTGATCTACTCCGCGCAGATGCCCGAACCAGGTGGAGGTCAGCTCCACCGTGCGCTTCTGCAGCGGCATGACCGTCACCTTGATGGGAGCCATTCCCCGCTGCGCCGCCTGAGTCCCTGCACTATCCTTGCACGCCACTAGTGTGGTGCACACCACCAACCCGCCAAGGGCTGTCATTACTATATTACTTGCTTTCATTGATGTTTTGAGAACGGAACCGCAGGTTCCGTGGTTAAAGTATTCGAGTAAACTATCTGCAGCAGGCGGCTCAATTCTGCACGCTCCGCCGGGCTGATTCCGGTGAGCAGATGTTCCTCGAATGCCAGGAATGCCTGCTGCGCCTCCTCCTGCATGCGGCGAAAGACTTCCGTGAGGTATGCGTGTTTCACGCGCCCGTCTTCACAGTCAAACGCGGTGCGCACGTACCCCTTCTGCTCCAGGCGCGCCAGCAGCCCTTTTACAGAGGTGTGGCTCACCCCCAGATAATGCTCCAGCTCACGTTGCGAGACAGGTTCGCCTCCGCGACTCTCCAAATACATCAAAAGCCTGCATTGCGGAGCTGTTAATCGCAAATCTCCAACATATTGCGTAAAGATAGCCTCGGCTCGATCCACCGCCATCTTCATCAAAAAGGCCGGGTGCTTTTCCTGGGGTCCTGGTAGCATGATTGATAGATAGGAAGCATGCTTCACATGCGCCCCGGCAGTATACCAGAACCCAGCTTCAAGTCAAGCCCGATGTCGCATTTACCGAGCGTTCCGTGACTTCTGATAGCGCTTGCATACTTCTTCAAAACATACGCCGGACTCCAATTCTGCCAGCATCGCATCGCGTATACTCAATGCCGCCTCCAAGGCAGCCTGCTCAGACTCGAATTCACGGTCAGTAAAATAGCGTACGTACGTTTCTTTCTGGCGGGTCATGCAGAGCCTCCAGCCGCAGAATGTGTTGCGCGTGCCCTTCTTGCCGTTGTAGCGGGTAATGTAGCGGTAAGTTTCCATAGTAGCGTACCCGCATTTTATCAGCCAAGCCTTGCCTAGTCAAGTTTTTATTTTACTTTTTCAACCTTTTCTCATTTCAACAAAGAGAAATAATTGACAGGACAGGGTGTTACGTGATAGAATGCAGACATGTCAGATGCGTACGAGGATGTTCCGGCCATAGATAAGATGCGCTGCATCACAGAATACATTAACCGTAGTGGCTTTAGAGCCATGAGCGACACTCTGCGCAAGAAAGTGTTAAAGCTGAGCGTTCGCCAGTGTACCGTGCTGGCGAACATACGCCGCTACACACTGCTGCACCCGGAAGGCATACCGATGAGTGTGCTGGCAGAACGCGCCGGCATGTCTCCGTCAGCCGCATCGCACATGATTGACAGTCTGATGAGTCAGGGCATGGTGGAGCGCAACGCCAGCCCCACAGACCGCCGGGCCGTGCTGGTGACCATAGCCAAATCCTCACAGGAGACCTCCGCCAGCATCGAGAAGGCACAGCAGAGCGTCATGGACGAACTGGTCTCCTCTCTCACAGAAGAGGAAGCCCGGTACCACAACCTCATCATCAACAAGATATACGCCGCCGTTGTCGAACGGGAAGGCCTGACCTGAAGAAAAGTCTTCAACACGTGAGCGCATTGGTGGCAAGTCCTGCCAGCGCTGTTTCCCTGTATCCGGCCGCCAGAGCGCGGCCGGTTTCGTTCATGGTGGCAATCACGCTATCCAGGCTCACGAAGTGTGAACCATCGCCGCGAAGAGCCAGACGCGCGGCATTCACCGCCTTCACAGCCCCGATGGCATTACGCTCTATGCACGGCACCTGCACCAGGCCACAGACAGGGTCGCAGGTGAGGCCCAGGTTATGTTCCATGGCGATTTCCGCAGCATTGGTCACCTGCTCATTGGTGCCCCCCATAGCGGCGGTCAGCCCGGCAGCCGCCATGGAGCAGGCCACCCCCACCTCACCCTGGCAACCCACCTCGGCACCGGAGATAGAAGCCTTCGCACGATACAGCGAGCAGATGGCAGAAGCCGTGAGCAGGAAGATTTCCACGCCGTGCTCACGCCCGATTGTGGCATCCTGACGCCCGAAGCGCTCATAATAACGCAACACCGCCGGCAGCACACCGGCGCTACCCATGGTCGGCGCCGTCACCACACGGCCACCGGCTGCATTCTCCTCCGACACAGCGAAAGCCCACAGGTTAATCCAGTCGATAATGGTGAGGGCGTCCTGCGTATTATCGCGGAACATCTCCGCGAGGCGGCGGTAGATGCGCGGAGCGCGGCGGGGGAGTTTCAGGCCACCGGGCAGCACGCCCATGGTCTTCACCCCTCGCTCAATAGCCTTATCCATCGTCTGGTAAATCTTGCGGATGCGCGTACGAAGCTCCATGCCTGTGGGCAGAGCCATTTCATTGCAGCGCACCACTGCCGCGATGGTCATATTCTCGCTCTTGCAGTGCTGCAACAGCTCTGCGCAGGAATCAAAGGGATACGGCACCGGCGGCGGGGGTTCCGGCAGCTGCTCCATCTCATCACTGCGGCGAATAGCGCCGCCTCCTATGGAAAAATACACCTCATTCGCAAGCTCCTGCTCCCCTGCCCCATAGGCACAGAACCGCATGCCGTTGGCATGCTGCGGCAGGGTCACATCCTTCTGCAGCACAATATCGCGCATGGCACTGAAGGTGATAGGATGCGTTCCATTCAAAAGCAACTTGCCCGTTGTGGCCAGTTCGGCAATGGCCGAGGTGGCAGACATCTCCATCCGCTCCGCATCCAGACCCAGCAGACCGTACACCACCGCTCCGGGCGTGCCGTGTCCCACACCGGTGAGGGCCAGTGAGCCATACAGCCACACGCGCACCGTCTCCACCTGCTCCAGCACGCCGCGCTCTGCCAGCTCACCCGCAAAACGTGCCGCGGCCCGCATCGGCCCCATGGTGTGAGAACTCGACGGCCCGATACCGATGGAAAACACATCGAAGAAGCTGGTGTACATGACTGGAAGTTACACCCGGAGCACGGCCAAGTCAAGCGGCAACCGCGTTTTATAACAATATCATCGTTGCGCACAAATCAGAGTTTAACAGAATTGACAATTGACGAGTGACTATTGACAATTGAAGAAATTCCGCGGACCTCCGGCCCGCCTGACTTTTAATTATTGCTCCGGCAATTAAAGAATATTGCTTGGACTCAACGACAAATTGACTTTGGCGAGCCGCAGGCGAGCGGAATTCTGAGCCCGTTAGGGCGACACTTTCCATAGCCCAGGGCGTAAGCCCTGGGGTAAAGTGAAAATAGTAACCGAACCCCGAGCGGAGCGAGTGGGTGGCAGACGTGGATGCGCGTTGATATACAAATAATCAATGCTTAACATAAACGGAACGCTCATGCGAATCTGCCACCCCGCCAGCTGGCGGGGTTCCGGCCTATTTTTTCGTCAAACCCAGGGCTCACG
>JAFVQN010000058.1 GCA_017504805.1 Akkermansia sp.
CCAACACCGAAACTGCGGAATGGAACGTACTAAGCGGATTAGGTACACTGAACCACTCAAATTTTGCCCCGGTAATGTCGGTTAGTGTAACTAGCATCCCCGAGCCCACCTCGACCACGCTTTCCCTGCTGACACTGGCTGGTCTGGCCGCCCGCCGCCGCCGCAAGTAAATTACCCGGGTGAACTCAGGCTTACTGAAGCCCCCTTTTTCATTGAATTGGAAGCCAGACCGCTGCTCCCTTGAGACGCCGAAGCTTTAGTGTAGGCTCTTAACCGGGCAGCGGCTCTTTGCTGCACCAGCGCAACCTCGACAATCTGCCTGAAAAAAAGGAGATGTTGGTGTCTGTGCGTAAATTTCGCAGCAGATAGTCAATTGATGTTGGTTAAGCCTGGGGAAAATTTTTCTGACTGGTACATCCTGCTTCAGACATCATTCGATGTGCTGAAGCTCAATGAGCGTGATATGCTTACTTCCAGAAAATGCCACGCTGCAATTTGCCTGGAGGATTTTTTTTTGGGGGGGTCGGTGTCGCATTTGATTTTCCAACTTTCATTTTCCTGCCAGCAGACCGGGAAAAGATTGCCAAGCGGCGCAATCTCTGCTAGACTGACCGCAGCAGGGTCTGTTCAGCCCCTGGAGTATTCCTGTTATCCATGAGCCTTCCGTTTTTCAGTAAACTGCGCAACAAGCGAGCCTACATGCAGATTGTCGAATCCGAACTGCAGAAGGTGCGCGATACTATTGATGCGCAGACCGGGCATTTCTCGCCCTACATGCGCGACTACATGCGCCAGGTCTGCAAGGGCAAGGGCAAGATGATCCGGCCGGGTCTGGTGCTGCTCACCGCGGCCGCCACCGGTGGCATCAAGCCGGAGCACACCACCTTTGCCGCCATGCTGGAAATGCTGCACATGGCTTCGCTGGTGCACGATGACGTGCTGGATAAGGCCGATACCCGCCGTGACCAACCCACCCCGAATGCCCTGTGGGGCAATGAACTGGCCGTGCTGCTGGGTGATTCGATGCTGGCACAGGCCATGGTGATGGGTGCCGAGATTGGCGACCCGCGCTTCATCCGCCGCATGGCGCTGGGCGTGCGCGATTTGTGCGAGGGTGAAGTGGAACAATCCACCCGCCTGTGGGATATGGAGATGAGCCGGGCCGATTATTACGAGCTTATCCGCAAGAAGACCGCCACCCTCTTTGCCATGGCCATGGCCGGTGCCGCTTTCCTGCAAGGGCTGGATGATGAGATGATTGAGCAGCTCAACCGCATGGGTACCCTGCTGGGTATCTCCTACCAGATTTACGATGACTGCCTGGACCTGACCGGCACCGATGAACGCGCCGGCAAGACCCTGGGTACGGATAATGAAAAGGGCAAGCTGACCCTGCCGGTGTTTTTCCTCATGGAATCCAGCAGTGAGGATGTGGCCGAATACGCCCGCAACTGCGTGGAGCATCACGAGGAGATTGACTATTCCCGTCTGCGCAACACGGA
>JAFVQN010000059.1 GCA_017504805.1 Akkermansia sp.
CATCATCCACCCGCTGGGTATCATGCGCGGCGTGGTGCATGGCGTGCGCGACTACGGCAACCGCATGGGTATTCCCACCACGAGCGGCGCCATCCAGTTTGACCCCACCTACATCTACAACCCGCTTGTGTTCTGCGGCACCGCCGGCGTGATTCCGCAGGAGGACATCGCCAAGGAGATGAAGCCCGGCCTGGCCGTGGTGGTCATCGGCGGCCGCACCGGCAAGGACGGCCTGCACGGCGCCACCTTCTCCTCCGCCGCCATGGGCGAAGCCTCTGCCGAGGAGGACCAGCAGGCCGTGCAGATCGGCAACCCCATCGAAGAGAAGAAGACGCTGGACGTGATTCTGGAGGCCCGCGAGCGCGGACTCATCGAGTTCGTGACCGACTGCGGCGCCGGTGGTTTCTCCTCCGCCGCGGGTGAAATGCTTTCCGAGACCGGCGGCAACCTGTACCTGGAGCGCGCCCCGCTCAAGGAGACCAACATGCTTTCCTGGCAGATTTTCCTTTCCGAGTCGCAGGAGCGCATGGTGCTGGCGGTGAAGCCGGAGAACCTGGATGAGCTGCAGAAGCTGGCCGATACCTTCCAGACGGAAATGACCGTGCTGGGCGAGTCGAACGACAGCGGCGTGCTGCGCGTGTGGCACAACGGCGAGTGCGTGGTGGAGATGGATAACTCCAAGCTGCACGATGCCCCCACCAAGCACCTCACCTCCGTGTTCAACAAGGGCGAGGCCAAAACCGGCCTGGCGCTGGATGACAGCAACCTGACCGGCGACCTCAAGCAGCTCTTCGGCGATTTCGCCATCGTTTCCCGCGAGCCCATCATCCGCGAGTATGACCACGAGGTGCAGGGCAACACGGTGCTCAAGCCCCTGGCCGGCGCCAGCGCCGATGCCCCGCAGGATGCCTCCGTCATCGATATCGACGGCTCCGACAAGCTCATGTCCCTGGCCCTGGCCATTCTGCCGGAGTGGGGCAAGACCGATCCCTTCGCCATGGGTACCGGCACGGTGGATGAAACCGTGCGCCAGCTGGTGCTGGCCGGTACCAACCCGGACAAGATTGCCCTGCTGGATAACTTCTGCATGGGCAACCCCGAGGAACCCACCGAGCTGGGCCGCATCGTGGAATGCGCCAAGGGTATCCGCGAGGCCGCCCTGGCATACGGCGCCCCCTACGTATCCGGTAAGGACAGCTTCTACAACTACTTCGAGACCGAAGAAGGCCCGGTGAACATCCCTGTGACCTTCCTCTGCTCCGGTTTCGGTGTGGTGGAGGACGCCTCCCACGTGCGCGGTGCTTCCCTGCGCCGCAGCAACAGCGCCATCTTCATGGTGGGCAACACCGAGGACGAAATGGGCGCCTCTGTCTATGCCCGCGTGAAGGGAATCTCCGGCGCCAAGGTGCCGCAGACCGACTGCGCGAAGAACTACGAGCTCTACAAGGCCTACTACGAGAAGGCCCTCACCCAGGGGCTGGTGCTTTCCGCCCACGACCTCTCCGAGGGTGGTCTGGCTGTGGCCGCCGCAGAAATGGCCTTCTCCGGCATCGGCGGTATGCAGATTGACCTGGATGCCCTGCCCACCACCGGCGGCTGGCAGAACAACGCCGTGCCCTGCTTCTCCGAAAGCACCGGCCGCTTCCTCGTGGAAGTGGATGAGGACATGGCCGCCGAGTTCCAGGCTGCCATGGCCGGCTTCCCCTGCGCCCGCATCGGCTCCGCCACCACCGACGGTCAGCTCACCATCACCGCCAAGGGCAGCACCGTGCTGCAGGCGGAGATTGCCGAGCTGAAGAGCATCTGGAAGAATGGCCTCACCCCGTTCTATTGATAATTAATAGTGAATAATGAATAGTGAATAGTTGATCCTACTTCCTCATTCGTAATTCGTAATTCTTAATTCGTACTTCAATATGCCTCACGCATTACTTCTCAAATACCCCGGCACCAACTGCGACGTGGAAACCGCCCGCGCACTGAACGCCGCCGGCTTCTCCACCCAGGTGCAGCCCATCGCCACCGCCACCCCGGCCCACGTGGCCAAGGCCCAGCTCGTCGTGTTCTCCGGCGGCTTCTCCTACGGCGACTACGTGATGAGCGGCCGCCTGGCCCAGCTGGAAACCGAGCGTTTCCTGGGCGATGCCCTGCAGAAGCACCACGCCAATGGCGGCTTCCTCTTCGGCATCTGCAACGGCTTCCAGATTCTCACCAAGCTGGGCATCCTGCCCAAGGCCTCCCTCATCTGGAACAAGAGCGAGCGCTTCGAATGCATGTGGGACAAGCTGGTGAAGGTGGCCCCGAACTGCCCTTACACCACCTACCTGCCCGAGAATTTCGAGCTCCCCTCTGCCCACGCTGAAGGCCGCCTCGTCTGCGAACCCGGCGATGCCCAGAAATACCTCGACTCCGGCTGCGTCGCCCTCCAGTATGCCGATAACCACAACGGCTCCGAGCTCCGCATCGCCGGCCTCATGGATCCCACCGGCCGAGCCATGGGCCTCATGCCCCACCCCGAGCGCTTCCTGAAGCCCCGCCACCATTACGACCCCGATTGGTCCGGCGACCCCGACTGGGGCTGGGGCTACTACTTCTTCAAGGGTGCTTATGATGCACTTAAGTGAATAATGAAGAAGTGAATAGCGACTAATTTATCACACATCCGCCGCGGTTGTCATCAGCCGCGGCGGATTTTTCTTATCCTTGACAAGGGCGAAACCGCATAATACTATGTAAACGACATGCGGAAGAAACTGGAGAGCAAAGTACGCGAGCTTCACAAAAACAAATCAACCTGGAAAGAGGGCGAAAATCTCGAATTCAAAAGCGGAGGCAGAGGCTTGCCAGGTAGTTTATGGGAAACATACAGTGCATTTGCCAACACATCAGGCGGCATCATCATTGTGGGAGTGCAAGACAACGGCTCCATTGAAGGGCTGACACAGGCTGAAAAACACTTACAGGATTTCACCAACAGCGTCAACAACCCCGGAAAATGCAGTATCAACCTCTGCACAGCTGCCATCATCACTCTGGATGAGAAAGATGTTCTGGCAATCGAGGTATCCGCCGCCACTCCTGAGCAAAAACCCGTTTACCTCAACAATAACCCCATGAACTGTTTTTCCCGCCAGAATGAAGGCGATTTCAGATGCAGGGAACAAGTGGTCCAACGCATGATGCGGGATCGGGATACAGTAAGTTCAAATTATTCTGCAGATTCAGAAATACTCCCTCTCACGGGAATTGATGATTTAGATTCTCAGACTCTCCGCCAATTCCGGAACCGAGTCCGCAGCGGCACACCGACCAACACATGGGTAGACGATGACGACGAAGATTTTCTGCGCAAACTGGGAGCATTGAAACAGGACCGGAGCACAGGTCGGAAAGGTCTGACTCTGGCCGGTCTGCTCATGTTCGGGAAAACGGAAGCCATTCAGGAACTGTGCCCTTTCTTCAAAATAGACTATTTTGAATACGGTGCTGATATACCAGAAACTGACACACGTTGGATAGACCGTGTCACTATTGACGGGACATGGACATCCAATTTATACCAGTTTTTCTTTAAAATCCTGCCTCTTTTAACAAGCGGTCTGAAACGCCCTTTCAAGCTTTCTGAAGAATTGATACGCATTGATGAACCTCCTGCGCATGTAGCAGTTCGAGAAGCCCTGGCCAATGCCATCATTCATGCAGACTTTCGTGAAAAATTCGGCATACTCATCACCAAGCGCCCTACGGGGCTGGAACTTTCTAATGCAGGAACACTCCTCCTCAGCAAACAGCAGCTCTTTGAAGGCGGCTACAGTTTGTGCCGCAACAAAATGCTTCAGCGCATGTTCAAACTTATGGGCGTGGTCGATGAAGCTGGCTCCGGTGTGGATAAAATCGTTAAGGGCTGGACAGAGCAATGCTTGAGCTTTCCAGACGTAAGGGAAAATAAGGATATTCCTGTCGTGACATGGAGTCTCCCATACTTATCTCTGGTTCCCCGCCGCATTCAGGAAACTCAACTACATTTCATGGGAGCCGAAAAGTACAACAAACTCACCACATGGGAAAAGATACTTCTTCTGCTTATTCCTGCAGACCAGTATGTAAGCAGCAAGGAACTTCGTGAGTTCTTCCCCATCCACCAGGCCGACATGGGAAAAATCCTCTCCAAACTCAGAGACGAAGGCTATTTGCAGGATTCAGGTAAAAGTAACGCAAAAAAATACAGTCTGGAGGACAAGCTGGGAGAAGAAGTCCGGAGAGCATATACAGCAGACAATTTCATGGCACCTAAGGACAATTTCATGGCACCTAAGGACAATTTCATGGTACCTAAGGACAATTTCATGGTACCTAAGTCATCAAATACTGCAACCATACCAGCACACAAACGAGTCATTCAAGAACTGGGCATACCAGTCTCGCTCGAAAAGCAGATTGAAGAATACAGGCGAAAAGATCGACAGGCCCCTGAAGGAACCATGTCACTCATCTTAGCCATTTGCCATACTCGATGGGTGACGACACTGCAGTTATCTATATTGCTCAACCGCGAAGTTCGGCCACTCCGTAAAAACTTCCTCCAACCCGCAATCCTTTGCCGGAAACTGGAACACCTGTACCCAGAATCACCTAAAAACAAGAACCAAGCCTACCGCACTGTTGAATAATCCCCCCACCTTTTCGTTGAGCCTGGCCAGTGGGCGGCCGGGAGTGGTGCCGGCGGGGGCGTTTCCCCGGCTGGAGCGGGCGTTTGCACGCAGCGCGGGGGCGGGCATGCTGGATTTGCTGCGCCACGGGCTTCCGCTGGGGGCGGGGCCTTTCCCGGCCTGGCTGCGGGAGCGGGCGCAGGAGCTGCTCATGCAGCACCTGCGCCGCCTGCGGCGGGGGGATGATACCGCGCCGCAGCTTTCACCGCAGCAGGCCGCCGCCTGGCTGGAGGGCATGCCGCCGGTCTATGGTGGCAGCGTCACCGCCGGGATGCTCTGCGAGTGGTTCGCCTCCCTGGGGCCGGCACTGGCCTGGCAGGCGGAGCGCGAGCTCACCACCCCCGAAAAGTGGCTGGAAGGGCTGGGCGAGGGCTGGCAGCAGCTGGGTACCCTGTGCTTCCACCTGGCGGAAAATGGCGGCGAGGGGGCGGAGACGCATCCCTTTGCCTTTCTGGCCACCTTCATTCACCGCGCCGGGCAGGATGGCAAGCCCCGGCACGCGCCGCTGGCGCTGGCCCGCCAGCTGTATGCCAGCGATGCAGGCACCCTCGCCACCCTGCTGCGGCCACTGCAGCAGGCTGCGGCTGAGCATCCCTTCCTGAACCAGCTCATCAACAGCGGGGAGATTTACAAACCCTGCGCCTGGGGGTCGCGACAGGCCTATGATTTTCTGGAAAGCCTGCCCCTGCTGGAACAGGCAGGTATCGAAACCCGCATGGTGAACCTTTGGCAGAGCCGTCCGCCGCGCGTGGAGCTGGAGGTGCAGCTGCAACCCGCCGGAGACAGCCAGAAACCCGACCGAGCTCCGGCGCTTAACATCTCCACCCTGCTGCGCTTCAACCCGCGTGTGGTGCTGGGCAACTACCAGCTTACCGAAGCCGAGCTGGAGGAATTGCTGACCGGGGAGGACGGTCTCATCCGCTTCCGCGGCGAATGGGTGCGGCTGGACAGGGAAAAGCTCGAAAAACTCCTCACCAGCTGGCGCCAGGCTACCCGCATGGCCGCCGGGGGCATCCCCCTGCTGGCTGGGCTGCGCTGGCTGCTCGGCAAACACAGCACAGCCCTGCCCGATATTCCCCCACAGGAAGACGGCATGCGAGCCGTGGCCTCGCCGGATCTGCAGGCCGCCCTGCAGCAGCTCACCCTCAGCCCACAGCAAGCGCAC
>JAFVQN010000013.1 GCA_017504805.1 Akkermansia sp.
GCCATCGATATAGACCGTGGACGCGCGCACGAAGTTGGCCCACCAGTTGTCATGAGCTGCGGGGCCTCGCAGGTTTTCCCATGAACGCAGCGCCACACCTCCGCAGAGTACAATCTCCACGGCCTGTGTCAGCGGACAAGCTGCCAGCAGAGTGGCCATCAATACATTTCGCATTAACTTCATGACAGGCATGGAGCATACAGCAATAGCCTGTATGTGTCAAGACCGCAGCGCGCGTCAGCATAACGAAAAGGCTTGATATGTGGTAGCAAAAGGAGTAGAATCGCGCCGTCATGACTGAATTGCCCAAGGTTTACGAACCGACCTTAGTTGAAGAAAAATGGCAGACCCGCTGGATATCAGAGGGTTGCTTCCACGCTGACCCGCATTCCGACAAGCCCGCTTACAGCATTGTCATTCCCCCGCCCAATGTGACTGGCGTGCTGCACATGGGTCATGTGCTCAACAACACAATTCAGGATATTCTGGCCCGCCGCGCCCGCCAGGAGGGCAAGGAAGTACTCTGGCTGCCCGGTACCGACCACGCCGGCATTGCCACCCAGGCCCGGGTGGAAAAGGAACTGGCCAAGGAGACCCCTCCCCGCACGCGTTTCGATGTGGGGCGCGAGGATTTCGTGAACATGGTATGGGACTGGAAGGAAAAGCACGGCGGTATCATCATCAACCAGCTCAAGAAGCTGGGGTGCTCCTGCGACTGGGAGCGCGAGCGCTTCACCATGGATGATGTGTACGCCCCTGAGGTTGCCCGCGTGTTCACCGAGCTCTTCAACGAGGGGCTCATCTACCGCGGTCACCGCATGGTGAACTGGGACCCCGTGCTTCTCACCGCCCTTTCGGATGAAGAAGTCATCATGACCCCGTCCAAGAGCAAGCTTTACACCGTGCGCTACAAACTGGCAGACGGCAGCGGCCAATTGCTGGTCTCCACCACGCGCCCGGAAACCATCATGGCCGACGTAGCCGTGGCGGTGAACCCGAAGGATCCGCGCTTTGCCCACCTCATCGGCAAGACAGTCATCCGCCCGCTCTGCGAGGCAGAAATCCCCATCATTGCCGATGACCACGTGGAAATCGACTTCGGTACCGGCGCCCTCAAGATTACCCCCGCCCACGACCGCACCGACTTTGAGGTGGGCATGAAGAACAACCTCGAAATCATCGATATCCTCACCGCCGATGGCCATATCAACTGTCCCGGCTGCCCCGAGCTGCACGGACTGGACCGCTTTGTGGCCCGCGATAAGTCCATCGAGCTCATCGAGGCCAAGGGGCTGCTGGAGAAAGTGGAGGACTACGAGAACAACGTGGGTATCTCACAGCGTTCGGATGTGCCGATTGAACCGCGCCTGAGCATGCAGTGGTTCCTGAAATACCCCTGCGTGAAGGAAGCTGCCGAGGCCGTGGCCAATGGAGATATCGTGTTCCGCCCGGCGCACTGGGGCAAGACCTACGCCCACTGGCTGGAGGGGATTCAGGACTGGTGCATTTCCCGCCAGCTGTGGTGGGGGCACCGCATTCCGGTGTGGTACCGCAAGGAAAAGGCCGCCGAGCTGCAGTCCGCTACCAAACTGGATGCAGAAGACGCCGCAGCCGGTGATATCTACGTAGGCGTGAACCCGCCCGCTGACCCGGAGAACTGGGTGCAGGACGAGGACGCGCTCGACACCTGGTTCAGCAGCTGGCTGTGGCCCTTCTCCACCATGGATAAGGAATGCCTTGCCAAGTTCTACCCCACCAGCGACCTGGTAACCGGCCCGGATATCATCTTCTTCTGGGTAGCCCGCATGATTATGGCCGGCTACCGCTTTGCCGGCGGCAAGCCTTTCGGCAACGTATTCTTTACCTCCATTGTGCGTGACCTGCTGGGCCGCAAGATGAGCAAGAGCCTGGGCAACAGCCCTGACCCGCTCGACCTCATTGCCAAGTATGGCGCGGACGGTCTGCGCTTCGGCCTGATGCGCATCGCCCCCACCGGTACGGACGTGAAGTTTGACGAGAAGCAGATTGAGGAAGGTAAGAACTTTGCCAACAAGCTGTACAACGCCGCCCGTTTCCGCATGATGCAGGGTGCCGCCAGCACCGAACCTGCTCCGAAGTTCACCTCCGTACACATCGATATCCTCTCCAAACTGAAGGAACTGCACACTACGGTGGCAGATGGTCTCGGCAAGTACGAGTTCAATACCTACACCCAGGCTCTTTATTCCTTCTTCTGGAATGAGTACTGCTCCCTGTTCCTCGAGGCCGTGAAG
Source organism: Akkermansia sp. (assembly GCA_017504805.1). Taxonomy (GTDB): domain Bacteria; phylum Verrucomicrobiota; class Verrucomicrobiia; order Verrucomicrobiales; family Akkermansiaceae; genus Akkermansia. The sequence continues at coordinate 2,274 of JAFVQN010000013.1, forward strand.
AACGACCTGCGCGACGGCGACCCCGCCGTGAAGAACGCCACCCTCTTCACCATGGATACCGTTCTGCGCCACTATCTGGCTCTGCTCGCGCCCATCATGCCGCACATTGCGGAAGAACTGTGGGCCAGCCTGGGCTTTGCGAAGGATGGCAAGCCGCTCATGGGCACCGCCCTGCCCAATCCCGATGCCCTGCTTTCCGGCCTGGACAGCACGGAAATCTCCAAGGCACGCGCCACGGCCACCGCGCTCTACGATACTGCCAACAAGGCCCGCAACCTGAAGGCTGAATATAACCTGGCCACCAACCGCAAGGTGAAGTTCGTGCTGAAGCCCGCCCTGCCCGTGGATGCAGACCTGGCTGCCCGCCTGGCCCTGCTGGCCGGCGCCCAGAGCGCTGAGGTGAACGCCTCCTACGAAGCGCCGAAGGGAACTCCCACAGCCCTTACCCCGCTGGGCGAGCTCTTCCTGCCTCTGGAAGGTCTGGTGGATGTGGATGCTGAGCGCACCCGCGTCACCAAGGAGCTGGAAAAGATGGCCAAGGAAATTGCCAAGAGCAAGGGTAAGCTGGGCAACGCCTCCTTTGTGGATCGAGCTCCCGCTGCCGTGGTAGACCAGGAACGCGCTCGTCTGGCTGAATGGGAAGCCAGAACAGCCCAGCTCGAAGCCATGCTCAGCGCTCTGAGTTAAGATTTTCAACAGAACAGCAGTTATGCAACAGGAGTTGTTTGACAAATTAAGCGCGCAGGAACGGGAAGAACTGGCTCTCTGCGGTATCAATTCATCTGAGCAGTTGAGACGCTGCTCTGTCAGGCAACTCCTGTGCGATCTGCAGCTGGCCAGCCAGTATTTCCCAAATAAGCACATAACGCTCACGGAGGCTCGGCTGCGTGCGATTCTGTCCGCTCCGCCAAGTGAACCGCAGCCGGTTGAGCCTGCTGCCACCACAAAACCGGAAGCAGACGACGAATTGCACATTGTCCGCAAGGATCCGGTCGTGAGCTACAGACACAGGGGCGATAAGAACGAGCAGCACAAGGAAAAGGCAAAATCGGTATCTCAGGTGATGCTTCACAGCCCGGTGCGCAGCTCGCACCCCTTCCTTGCGCTCTTTGCCTCGCTGAGCACGCTGTTACTCATCATCCCGGCCATCAGCATCCCTGCGCTGATTTTCGTGATGATAATGAATATCCAGACGCCCTTACCGCTGAATGTTCTGGCTGTATGCCTGCTGGTTGTTCCCTGTATTCCCTTCATCCTGTTCTCCCGCCTGGCAACTTGTCCGGTGTGCCACATGCGTATTTTCTCATTCGGTCAGTATACCCGGAACCGTGCAGCTCATTACTTGCCTTTTTTCGGGTACAATATTGCCACGGCTCTGCACACCATATTGCTGTGGCGCTATAACTGTCCAGCCTGCGGGACGCCTGTGAAACTCATCGGCAGTAAGGGACGGAGGATTCATCACTGATTCATCATGGCCATGCGTCGATTCTTCTACAGCTTAATCCTGGCTCTGAGTTGCGTTGCATTTGCAGCGCAGAAACTCCCGGATAATCACGTCGACCTGACATCCTGCGTGCTGGATTTTCTTTCCCGCACGGAGCTGTGTCTCGGCAGCTGTCAGGATGCTGCTTCTGTGCAGGCTGCGCTTTCCCAGCTGAAAGAGCTGAAAAACGAATGTGCGCAAATAATTGCAAAGCAGCAGGCTCTCCCTGAGCCCACCGTCCAGGATTACATGGCCGTGCAGAACCAGATGGAGGCTTTCAATACTATCTGGAATGCTATCCGCGCCCACATTGCCCGACTGGAGGAATCGAATCTCATGAGCCCGGAGCTTCGCGATATCCTCCGCGTGTCACCTCCTGCCAGGTAAGTTTCAGTGCCTGCTACCAGGGCGGCACAAACTTTTTTTGTGCCAAAAAAACACAATATATGGCACTATTCTGAAAAAAGCGCCACCATATCGACTTTGCGGCTGATTCATGCGGAAGGAGCCGGAAATTTTGGGCTTGCAAAAATTACAGAAAGCCGTAATATTTTACCGGAACAGCCCCATTACGGAACCATGAGTAGAAGCCCATACAGCAATGCTGACCGCCAGCAGGAACAGGACGTACAGAGCCTTGCAGACTTTGTCCTGTTTTCGCAGCGTAGTTGCATTCTCCGTCTTTCGCCGGAATTAACCAAGGGAAAAGTCTCCTTCCCGCAGTTTTTCCTGCTTGCCTATCTTGCAGAGGAAGAATGCCTTTCCATGACCAATATTGCCAAGATGATGGGCCACTCTACAGCTGCCGCCACCGGCATGGTGGACAAACTGCAGGAACTGGGGCATCTCAAGCGCTATACCGCAGCAGCTGACCGTCGCAAGATTATGGTGCGCATCACCGACCAGGGGCGCGAGCTTGTAGCGCAGATGCGCCGCAACATCGCAGCAGACCTGGCTCAGATGATGAGCCATGAAGATTCGGCCACTCCGATGGGAGCCGCCCGCCGGGTCATCACCCGCCGTTCTGCCGCTGCACGTAAGAACATGGCCTGACTTTATCATTTCTCGTTATGAGCAAGTATTCACCCGACTATTTGAAAGTTCTGAATGATTATCCCGAGAATTTCGCCCGCTTCATCACGCGAATTCCCGGCGTCCCCACGACCACGGACCGGGCAGCTGTAATTGCCGCTCTTACCCCCATGCACGAGGACGTGCTGAAGGAGGGCGGCATCGCGGTCAAGATGCTGCGCCGGGCCCAGCAGGTGCATGGCAACAAGGTTGCACTGGTGGGCGATATTGGTTGTTCGTACCCGGTGGAGGGAGTGGACGCCCTGTTCTGCGGTGGCAAGGCTGATTGCTGCCTGGGTATCTACGTGGCCGACTGTGCCGCTGTGTGGATTTATGATACGGTGAGCCAGAGCCGCGCCCTCATTCACTCCGGCAAACAGGGAACGCTCCAGAACATCGTCGGAGAAACCCTTAAATCCATGTACAAGGTGCTGGGTGTTCATGCGGAGAACTGCCTGGCTGTTATTTCTCCGTGCATTCGTCCGCCCCACTATGAGGTGGATATAGTGACCATGATCAAGCAGGAGCTGGAGGAAGCCGGCATTGCTCCGGAGAACATCACCGACAGCGGATTGGATACCGCAGCAGACCTGGACACCTTCTATTCGTACCGGATAGAAAAAGGCAATACAGGACGCATGCTCGCCCTGTTCGGCAGAACGCCCAGTACTGCTGAATAACAGATGATTGAACAAAAGAAGCAACTGCGCCACCAGGTTCTGCAGAGGTTGAAATCTGCTGCAGCTGCCGATACGGCGCAGTTGCGTTCGTTTCAGCTCAGAGCGCGGCTTGCTGAACATCTGCACGGGGAAACGCTGAATATAGCCATATATGCCCCCCTGCCTCACGAGGTGGACCTGATGCCGCTGCTGAGTGATTTTCCACAGCATCGCTATGCCTTTCCCCGGTGCGGACGCATGGGGGCAATGCAGTTTCACCATGTGCAGAATCCTGCTGAGGAACTGGAGCCAGGTGCTATGGGGATACTGGCACCAAAGGCAGGGTTACCAGTCGTGGGACCGGAAGAAATCGATTTGCTGATTGTCCCCGGTGTGGCATTTGCGGCATCTGGTCAGCGCCTGGGGTACGGCGGAGGGTATTACGACCGCTACATACCCGGCTGTACCCGGGCCAGGGTGCTGGCTCTTGCATTTGCTGAACAGATGGAGCCCGCCATACCCACGGAACCTCACGATTTGACTATTCCCGAAATCATCCATTTGTAAATTCCAGGAGCCTGACTTGAATTGGTCTTTCCAAGTTGCGTCGCGTATGTTAGCATCTTGTCCATGCCCAGTGTATTAATCAAGACGTATGGATGCCAGATGAATGAGCGCGACTCCGAACAGGTGGCAAGCATGTTTCTGGCTGGCGGCTATGAGCTGACCAGGGATGAGTCGCAGGCTGACGTGATTCTCATCAATACCTGCTCTGTGCGCGAAAAGGCCGAACTGAAAGCGCTGGGTAAGATGGGGCTGCTCTGTGCGCGCCCCACAGCCAAACCCTGGGTGGTGTACGGATTCATGGGCTGCATGTGCCAGAGCCGCGCAGCATCCCTCTTCCGAGATGTACCCCGCCTGGATATCGTGACCGGCACCCAGCAGTACCACAATGTCTATAAACTCTGCAACAGATTGCTGCGGAGCCGTCTGGGGCAGGCTGAGTTCGCCCCCATCCGCCGTGGGGCACACATCTGCGCCACACAGCAGGAAGAAGGCTTCCAGAACGCCATCCGCGACCACCTGCCCCCCGCCGGCAACTGCACGGCCTTCGTCTCCATCATGCAGGGCTGCGAGATGCGCTGTTCATACTGCATCGTGCCCAGCACCCGCGGCTCCGAATGCAGCCGCCCGGAGGCGGACATTCTGCAGGAAGTGCGCGAGCTGGTCGACCGCGGGGTGAAGGAAGTGACCCTGCTGGGACAGATTGTGAACCGCTACGGCAAGGATGAACCGGTCATCGATGGCCGCGGAGCCTTTGTCCGTCTGCTCGAAAAGCTCAATGACATGGACGGGCTGGAGCGCATCCGCTTCACCAGCCCGCACCCAATCGGTTTCCGCCAGGATCTGGTGAATGCCTACACCTACCTGCCCAAGCTCTGCAGCCACATTCACTTCCCCATGCAGAGCGGCAGTGACCGCATTCTGCAGCTCATGCGCCGCCCGTACAAGAACGAGAAATACCTGCGGCTCTGTGAAGCCATGCGCGAGGCCCGCCCGGATCTGGCCATAACCACGGATATCATCGTAGGATTCCCTGGCGAAACGCATGAGGACTATCTGGAAACCAAGGCCGCGGTGGAGCGCATTCAGTTCGATAATGCCTTTGTGTTCCAGTACTCTCCGCGCCGCGATACCGTGGCCGCCGCCATGGAAAACCAGATTTGCCTGCGCGTGAAGGAAGAACGCAACCATGACCTGCTGGAAACAGTGAACCGCATCGCCGTGGCCCGCAACCAGGCACTGGTGGGTACGGAGCAGACTATCCTGGTGGAAGGACCGAGCAAGAACAACCCCGAGCGTCTCCAGGGCCGCACCTCGCAGAACAAGCCGGTCATCATCCCTGGCAACACAGCCGAGGTAGGCACGCTGGTTCCCGTTCGTATCACGGAATGCACAGGGTTCACCCTCTATGGTGAGGTGGTATGAGATTCATTCTCACAGCCATACTTTTTCTGAGCGCAGCGGTGTCTGCGGCGGATTTTCCGTGGAGTCAGGCCGCGCCGGACCACATCCGCCAGGCCGCTGTGCTGCCGGATGCGGTCATGGATGAAACGCCCTGTAACTGGCGACCGGTTCTCAGCCAGATATTCCCCCCCATGGTGAAGCAATGCCGCACCGCGCGGGAAGCAGTGCTGCACATTGCCGCCAACATCGGCGCAGTTACGGGGGCATACTACTCCACAGAACGCCGCAAACACAACATGAACGCACTGGAGGCCTTGGCAGAGAAAAAGATTTCCTGCACAGGTCAGAGCATATTGCTGGTGTGCGCCTTGCGTTCCGTAGATATCCCGGCGCGCGCAGTCGGTGTGCACACATGGAACCATATTCCCGGCAATCACACTTGGGTGGAGGCCTGGTGTGATGGAGAATGGCACATGATTGAGTTCAACGAGAAGGATTTCAATACCAGTTGGGTTATGGAATACATCGGTATGCTCAACCCTACACATCCGGCTCAACGAATTCTTGCCTCATCCCCCGATGGTAATACTACCTGGTGGTTCACCGATTTTGCCAGGCAAAATAAATTGACGAACTTCCGGGCAGAAGATGTCACTGAACGCTATACAGAACTCGCAAGACTTTGGTATCAGCAGAATGGGCTTCCGGCAGGAGTTCAACGGCTGCTGGTCGATGTTACGCCCCGCCAGACAATACCCATTTTAGTTGAAGTCGTGAACTCAGATAATGATGTTGTCTCATCCGGTGTCCTTCCCACAGAATCTGATGATTTACGCTTCATGACCCGGTTAACACTCCCTCGTACGGGTGAGCATGTCCTGCGAATCTCAAACACAGGGCAACAGATTCCGATTTCTTCAACCTCTCAACCTGTCCGTATTTTACATATTTTCCACGAATTGACTCAGCCATGAACCCTGTAGATTCCATCATCGCCCTCTTATCTTGGGCAAAATACAGACTTATCAGACGTTATTACAGGAGCACCCCCGCGCCATACCTTCAGGGGGTAAGAGAAACCATGCTCTGTGATAAGTATAAATTCTTCGAATTCAGACGCCAGCCAAAGAATCCAAGGATGATAGTCTACATGACAGAAGGCACAGAATTCACCGGTATCGCAGACAGGCTGAGGTGCATGGTTTCTGCCTATGTAATGGCCAAGGAAAATGGGAGAGATTTTTACATCTTTCACAACAAGGATTTTGAACTGGATAAATATTTGATGCCGGCAAATGAAGATTGGCGTATAGAGGAATCAGAAATACGCAGGGGGTTGAATAATGTCTCATTCCTCTGGTTTCTGAAATCGTGGCCCGTTCTCAATCCAAAGTGCAAGGAATATCATTTCTATTGGGGGAATCTCTTAGCCAGGGATTTAATTTTGCCGCCGGCAATACAAGGGAAATATACCTTCAGCTCCGCATTCTGGAGCCTTTTCAAATTGACTCCCTGCCTGGAAGGCATGTTGAACGATGCTATGCATGCCGCAGGTTTGATTGAAAACGAATATATAGCCGTTCACCTCAGATTTCTGAATTTCTTTGAGGCCGTGGAAGAACGTTGCGAGGCCATTAATGGCACTGCAACAAAAGAGGAACAACAGGAGATGCTGAACCGGGTTAAGAAAACGCTCGAAGTCATATATAATCAACACGGCAGAAAAATCGTTCTCTTTTCGGACAGCAACCGATTCCTGAACTCTGAACACGCGGAATACTGCACCATCCTACCCGGTCAAGTTGGCCATGTTCTCAGAAATTCCCACAACGACAATATCATAGCCAAGGCTTTCATCGATTTATTCGTTATTTCAAAAGCCAGAAGCGTTATCAGCATTACCGGTGATAACATCTATGGGGGTGGTTTTTCCTGGACAGCTGCTTACATCGGCGGTAAGCCCTTTATAAAAGTACCTTTAGAAATGTAATTTTTTACTTAAGGTACAGTTTCTGCTCCAAAGCCTCTGCGGCTGCTGCCATTTCGGCCTTGTGCTTGCTCTGCCCCTCGGCACAGCCCAGTTCCTTATCATTCCACATCACGCGGGCACGGAACGGGCCAGCGGGTTTGCTATCATCCACCAGTTCTACGGCGTATTTCGGGCCCATACCATTGATGGCCTGCAATTTCTCGAGCAGCTCGCCCTTATGATTGATGGAGATAAGGTTTTGTGCATTATCAAGACTTGACGCCAGCAACTTGAGCGACACCTTGCGGGCGGCGTTGTAGTTCGAATCCATCATCACAGCACCGATGACACTTTCAAAAGTATTGGCAAGAATGGAGAGAGCCTTGCGGCCACCGCTCTTCTCCAACTGCGGGCTCATATCCATACACTCTCCCCAGCCCAGAGCCTCGCAAAGACTGGCCAGGTTGGCACGGCTCACAATGGCGGAGCGCATCTTGGTGAGCACGCCTTCATCAGCCTTCGGATAGCGGGTAAAGAGCTCGCGGCTCACCACCAGCTCCAGCACAGCATCACCCAGATACTCCAGTCGTTCATAGTTCAGATTCGTGCTGCGCTTCTGGTCCACACTCGGGTGAGTAAGAGCCTGTCTCAGCCACGTCTCATCCGTGAACACATAATCCAGACTCTTTTCAACCGCTTCTCTATCCATGCGCAGCATTCTACCACATATCGTCCGCCTTGGCTAGTGCAAATTACCATACTTCACTCTGTCATGAGCCCGATTTGTCTTGATTCAGGGGGATTTTGGCGTTAGAATCGCGCGCATGACGACAGAGGAGAAAAAAGACTTCATCCGCGACATGGTAGCCAAAGACCTGGCCGAGGGCTATTGCGAGGTACCGATTACGCGATTCCCCCCGGAACCGAACGGCTACCTGCACATCGGCCACGCCAAGGCCATCTGTCTGGATTTCGGTCTTGCCAAGGAATATGCCCACCTGGGTGCCGTGTGCCACCTGCGTTTCGACGACACCAACCCCTGCAAGGAAGACATCGAGTTCGTGAACTCCATCCAGGAGGACATTCACTGGCTCGGCTTCGACTGGGGCGAGCACCTCTACTGGGCCTCCAACATCTTTGACTTCTACTACGACTGCGCCGTGGCCCTCATCAAAAAGGGGCTGGCCTACGTCGACCTGCAGGACCGCGAAACCATGCGCCAGCAGCGTGGCAATCTGGTGACTCCCGGTATCGAGTCACCCTACCGCAACACTTCGGTGGAGGAGAACCTGGCTCTGTTCGAAGCCATGAAGCGCGGCGACTACGCCGAGGGCGCCGCTGTGCTGCGCGCCAAGATTGACATGGCCAGCAGCAACATGAACATGCGCGACCCGGTGATTTACCGTATCTCCTACGACCACCACCACAACACGGGCAACACCTGGTGCATCTACCCGATGTATGACTTTGCCCACCCGCTGGAGGACGCCTACGAGCACATCACCCACTCGCTCTGCACGCTGGAATTCGAGAATCACCGCCCGCTCTACGAATGGGTCATCGATAACTGCCCGGTGCCGGCTAAGCCGAAGCAGCGCGAGTTCTCCCGCCTGAATATCACCTATACCGTGATGAGCAAGCGCAAGCTCCGCCAGATGGTGGAGGAAGGCTACGTGGCCGGATGGGATGACCCCCGCATGCCCACTATCTGCGGTATGCGCCGCCGCGGCTACCCCGCCAAGGCTATTGTGGATTTCTGCGAGGGCGTGGGTATCACCAAGTTCAACGGCAACACCGATGTGGCCCGCCTGGAAAACGCCGTGCGCAACGAGCTGAATGCCGAGGCTGAGCGCCGCATGGCTGTGCTCAAGCCGCTCAAGCTGGTGCTCACCAACGTGCCCGATGATTTCGAGGAAGAGGTTGAAGTCGTCATCAACCCTGAGAAGCCGGAGCTGGGCAACCGCAAGCTCATGCTCACCAGGGAAGTATGGATCGAGCAGGACGACTTCATGGTGGAACCGCCCAAGAAGTACAAGCGACTCTCCCCAGGCGCCTGCGTACGTCTGCGCGGTGGCTACTGCATGATCTGCACCGGCTACACCGCCGATGCCGAGGGTAAGGTGACCGAAGTGCAGGCCGAAATCATCCCCGGCACCGTGGGCTCCAACCCGCCCGAGGGTATCAAGTGCAAGGGTGCCATCCACTGGGTATCTGCCAAGTATGGAGTGAAGGCAGAGGTCCGCCTCTACGACCGCCTGTTCAAGGACGAAGCCCCGGATGCCAACGAGGAGGGCTTCCTGGCCTCCCTTAATGCCGATTCCCTCACCGTGCTGAAGGATGCCGTGGTGGAACCCGCCCTGGCCGCGGCCCCGGCTGAGTTCCTCTGCCAGTTCGAGCGCACCGGCTACTTCGTGGCCGACCGCTACGACCACAGCGCCGAGCACCCCGTGTTCAACCGCTCCGTGGGTCTGCGCGACTCCTGGGCCAAGATGAACAAGTAAGCACCCCCTCATGAAGCACATCGAATTCACCGCCACCAACGGCACTTTCGATATCAACGATTTCATCAA
>JAFVQN010000060.1 GCA_017504805.1 Akkermansia sp.
CATGATACAGGGGCTTGGGGCTTCGCGTCTCGCATTCGCTCGCTTGCTACGCCCTCACGGGTCGAGCGCTGACGCGCTCTTACCCCCGGCTAGTGTTCTTACGCCCCTGCCGGGGCTGATTTTCCGCTCGCCTGCGGCTCGCAAACTAATCGACAAATTCCGATTTATCATGCAGAGGGGGGGGCTTCTTCCCGGATGTTGCTGATTTTTGTTTTCTTGACTTACCGGGGCGGCAAGTGGTAGCATACCGGTAGCAATATACGAATAGCCGCCATGGAACCCACTCCCCGTGTAAGTCTCTCTATATCAACCTACCGATATTCCTCCATTGTCTACCTGCGCAATGACCGCCCAGTGCTGTGGCATGTGGAGGTAAAGGCCGAGGACGCCCTGCAGGGTGCAAAGCTGCGAGTACGGCATGAACCTGAAGGTTTTGCAGAGCCGCAAGAGTGGGATGTGCCGTATCTGGCCGCCGGGCAGCTCTATACCCGGCACGGCGAATGCCCGGTGTATCATGCCGATGCCCTGCTGGCGCTGAAAGAGGATGTGCCGGGGCGCATAGTCGTGGAGCTGCTGGATCATGACGACACCGTGCTGGCACAGCAGGAAGACACGTTCAAGTGGCTGGCGTTCAACACCTGGGCGGGCGGCAACGAGTACCCGGAGCTGCTGGCGGCACTCACCCTGCCCCATGACCCTGCGGTGGATTCCATCATAAGCAGCATCGGCACCGGAAAAGGGTACGCCGAGGAACCGGCCGGCATGCTGGCCCGACTCCGCAGCCTGTGGGAGCACATTGCCGGGATGAATATAGAATACGCCCTGCCGCCGAAGAGCTGGATTGAGGACGGCCTGGGGCAGCGGGTGCGCACCCCCTCCTGTATCATGGAGGAGAAATGCTCCACCTGCCTGGATTCCACACTGCTGCTGGCAGCCTGCGTGGCCAGGCTGGAGCTGAATCCCTTTGTCATCCTGATTGACGGCCATGCCTTCCTGGGCGTGCAGAAGGAGAACCGCTACCTGCCCTCGCCGCATCTCACCCCGGTCTCCACCGTCCGCAACCAGCTGAAGCGGGAACAGCTGCTGGTGCTGGAAACCACCATGCTGAACACCCATGGCAGCCGCACACCTGTGGATTTCGACAAGGCCATGACCACCGGCACGGTGTTGCTGGAGAAGCTGGACGACGATGACTACTTCCAGGCGCTGGATATCAAGAGCCTGTGGTACCAGGTCGGCATCCACCCGATTCAGGGAGGGCTGCCGGAGAATACCAACCCGGTGCCCGCAGCCGAGGATGTTGACAACCTGGTGAGCAGCATGCCCCGCAACCGCATGGATGTGTGGCAGCTCAAGCTGCTGGACCTTTCCCTGCGCAACCCGCTGCTGAACACGAATCCCAGCGGGAAGCGCCACCTTCCCCTGCTGCTGCCGGATGCAGGTACGCTGGAGGATAAACTGGCAGACGGCGCAGCTTTCCGGGTGAAACCGGTTCCGGAGACATACTGGAGCATCACCTCGCAGGTGCAGCATGGGGCTGATTCCGGCGCAATGGCCCAGCGCCTCACCGAATGCGTGGATTCCATGTTCAAGAAGAATGAACTGGCATCCAACCTGCCCCCGCAGCAGCTCCAGAAACAGATGCATAGCCTGTACCTGACCACTCGGCGGGAAATGGAGGAAAGCGGCGCGAACACTCTCTACATTGCCTGCGGTTTCCTCAAATGGTACCGCCGCAACGTTCGCGAACAGCGTGCGTTCCGAGCCCCCATTCTGCTGCTGCCGGTGCGGCTCACCCGCCCCAGTGTGAAAGCGGGTTACTCCCTGCGAGGCACTGATGATGAGCCGCGTATCAACATGACTCTGCTGGAGCTGCTCAAGACCGAGTTCAGCATCACCATCCCCGGGCTGGAGAGCGAGCTGCCCACTGACAGGTCCGGTCTGGATGTACCACGCATCTTCAACATCATACGCGCGGCCATCGATGCCCAGCCCGGCTGGGAGGTGGAGGAACGCTGCGTACTCGGCACCTTCTCCTTCACCAAATACCTGATGTGGAAGGATTTATGCGACCGCCGCACCGACCTGCTCCGCAACCCGATTGTGAGCCAGATTGCCGCCACAGATCGCGGTCTCTTCCCGGAACAAGTGGGATTCCCCGACCCCTCCGCCATTGACAACGAGGTGGAAGCAGACAAGGTGTACACCCCACTTTCGTCCGATTCCTCGCAGCTTTCCGCCGTGCTGGCCGCCGGGCGCGGCAAGAACTTCGTGCTCATCGGGCCTCCCGGCACGGGCAAGAGCCAGACCATCACGAACATGATTGCTCACTGCCTGGCACACGGCAAGACTGTGCTTTTCGTGGCTGAAAAGGCAGCAGCTCTGCAGGTGGTGCATAACCGACTCAAACGCGTGAAGCTGGACGACTTCTGCCTGGAGCTGCACTCTAACAAAGCGAACAAGAAAGACGTGCTGGCGCAGTACAAGGCGGCGGTGGAGGCCATCAGCGCCGGAGCCAGTCAGCAGGACTGGGAGGAGCAGGTATCCTCCATGGCTCAGCTGCGCCACCAGCTCAATATGCTGCCCTGGGAGCTGCACCACCTCTACCCGGATGAAAGCTGCCTGTTCAACGATATCGACCTCGTGGCCTCCCACCCGGACGTACCGGATTTCTCCCCATGCCCGGAAAAGCCCGCCGACTTCACCCGCACGGACAAGACGAAGCGCCTGGAGGAGGCCCGCGACCTTGCGCTGCATTTCGAACTGGTACGCCATCTGCGCCCGGAGCAGTGCGCCTTGCTCAGCGGCACTGAATACAGCCTGGAGTGGGAAGAAAAACTGCACACCGGCCTGCTCCGCTACTGCGACTGCAGCGAAGCCTGGGCCCAGGAAACCGCCCATGCCGCCAGGCAGCTGAACATTCCGGCTGAGGATATCCGGAGCACCCTGCCCGCTATTGAAGCAGCTTCTGCCTCCATGAGCAGCGGCCAGGAAGCCCTGCTTCCTTCCCACGCTCGCGCCACGCTGGAGGTAGTCAGCCGGATTGCAGAGCATGCTGCACAATTCCGCCAGCACAAGGCAAAGCTTACACTGGATTACCCCAAAGAGGCGCTTCAGGACGATGCCCTGACAGCCCGTCTGCGAGAGTGCAAGGATATCGCCATTTCCGGATTTTTCACCCGCTTCTTCGGCATGCGCCGCATGCGCCGCTACCTGCAGATGCTGGCCGGCAGCACACGTAAACCCGCCGATTGCCTGGCCGAGCTGCAGAGCCTGGTGCGCATGCAGGAAATCACCCGCTGGATGGACGGGCAGAACACCGCATTCTTGCCTGCCGAGTTCAACAAGGGACTCGAAACCACCGCTGAATTGCTGGATAAAGCGCAGAATATCGCCGCTCTCTATGCCACCGCTGATTCCAACGAAGCCTCACTACAGTCCATCCTGCAAGGCTCAGTTCCCGGAGTGCAGGGCATTGTGAGCAAGCTGCAGGAGAAGAACCGGGCACTCAGTGAAGCAGAAGACGAGCTGCGCGCCGTGGCACCGGTGGGGGGCTGCACCGCCGACTGGGCACACAAATTGCTCGAGCTGCGCCCGCAATGGCGCAACCTGGTGCTATGGAACCGCAAGACCCGTGATTGCCACCCGGCATGGGTTGCTCCGCTGCAAAGCGGGCTTGTCTCACCGGATGCTTTCCCCCTGGCGGTGCGGGTGAACATGGCCCGCCAGCGGCTCCGCGCCGCTGCGGCAGAAAACAAGACACTGCTGGAGTTCATGCCGGCTATTCACGAAGGCCGCATTGCTGACTTTGCGGCCAAGGACAGCGAAATCCTTAAATCCACCTCGCAGCAGGTGCGCAATCGGCTCATCCAGCGGGCATCCGGCATATCTCAGCACGGTACGGAAGTAGCCCTGCTGCAGCGCGAGCTTTCCAAGCAGAGAGCCCACATGCCGCTACGGCAACTGCTCACCTCCATTCCGCATCTCACCCCGCTACTCAAACCCTGCATGCTTATGAGCCCGCTCTCCGTGGCCCAGTATCTCACCACTGATGCCGCGCCGTTCGACGTGGTCATCTTCGACGAAGCATCGCAGATTCCGGTGTGGGATGCCATCGGGGCCATAGGCCGCGGGCACAACGCCATCATCGTGGGTGACCCGCGCCAAATGCCGCCTACCAGCTTCTTCTCACGCAGTAAGGATACCGAGGAAGAGTACGATGACTCCACCACCGAAAAGGACATGGAAAGCATTCTCGACGAATGTCTGGCATGTAACATTCCCGCACTCAACCTCAACTGGCACTACCGCAGTAAGTCAGAAAGCCTCATTGCCTACTCGAATAACCAGTACTACGAACAGAAACTCACCACCTTCCCCGCCCCACGCACTCAGGACAACGCCGTGCATTACCACCACCTGAACGGCATATACGAGCCAGGTAGCAGCAAGCGCATCAACCAGGCGGAAGCCGCTGCTCTGGTCGCTCATGTGTTGAATACTCTTCGAGCCCCGGATTTCCGCTACACCGAGGCAAGCAGCATCGGTATCGTGACCTTCAACACCCAGCAGCAAACCCTCATCGAAGACCTGCTGGAGGCCGAACGCGCCAGGGATGAATCGCTGGAACCCTACTTCGCAGAAAACAACCCCGAGGCTGTCTTTGTGAAGAATCTCGAAAACGTACAGGGAGACGAGCGCGGCGTCATCTACTTCTCCACCACGTTCGGGCGCGATGCCAAAGGCAGGATGTCCATGAACTTCGGTCCGCTCAACCTCATGGGAGGCGAGCGCCGCCTGAATGTGGCCATCACCCGCGCACGCACTGCCATGCACGTATTCACCAGCATGATGCCAGAGGATATCGACCTCTCCCGCACCCGAGCCCGCGGTGCAGCAGACCTGCGCGGCTTCCTGGACTTTGCCCGCCGCGGCGCCTCCGCCTACCTGGAACTGCAGCAGGGAATCCGCCTGCCTGAAAAGAACAGCCTCATTGCCCGACTGGCTGCCGATTTATCAGCACGCGGCTGGAAATGCCACACCAACGTGGGCGTCTCCGACTACCGCATCGACATCGCCGTAGAGCACCCTGAATCACCCGAAACCGCTCTGGCCGGCATTGCGACCGATGGTTATTCTTACGCGGCAGCCAACACAGCCCGCGACCGCGACGTGCTCCGCCACTCGGTCCTGCACATGCTCGGCTGGCGGCTCCTGCGCGTCTGGGGTATTGACTGGTGGAGAAATCCGCAGGGTTGCGTGGAATCGCTGGACTCTGCCCTCAAAGCCTTTGTGGAGGCTGGCCCCGTGCCTGCCCCCGAACTGCCGCTGCTCACCGCACCGCTTGCAGCAGCTGAAACCAGCGCAGGCATCATCGAAGAAACACCCCCTGCCCCGGAGACTCAGAAACCGCTGGAAGGCGAGCCCTACCGCGAAACGACCCTGACCACCACTCTTCCCCCGCTCTTCGAAATGAGCGAATCGAGCCTGCGCCCGTACATCACCCGCCTTGTGATGGATGAAGGCCCGATAAAGGAAAGTTTCCTCATGGCCCGACTGCGCAACCACTCGCTCACCCCGGCTCTCTCCCCATCCCTGCGCAACAGACTGCACGAAATCATCAGCAGGCAGCTGGATTGCGGCGATTTCTCCTGCCGGCTGGAAGGCGGCTCGCGCGTGCTGTACGCCTCCGGCGCGCCCAACGTCATGCCCCGGACCAAGGGCCCCCGCAACTGGGATGACGTGCCTGATTCCGAGCTCCGCGCCATCTCAACGCTGGTGCTGGCGCACCTCAAATGCATCAGCGGCTGCGATGACCACCTGAAAGGTATCGCCTCCTATCTGGGCATCAACCGCCTCACCAAACCTCTCCGCGACCACCTCTCATCCCTGCTCCAACAGCCGGATTAGGCGAATAGCTGCTGGCTGCGTTCCGGAATCAGTGGCGTCCCCTGTGGCCGCCATGATGGCAATGGTGACCACCATGGAAGTGGTGGAAGGCGTGACCTCCGTGGCGGTGGTGGTAGCCATGACCTCTGTGGTGATGGAACAAGCAGTGGCAGCTGCTGAAAAGCAGACTGACGGCTACGGAAAGGAAAAGCATCTTGAAAAAGGATTTGTTCATGACTTCTGGGGAACAGGGGGTGTACCTGCACATCAGTCAAGCGCATCAATATCCAGCTTTTATTTGAATTTGTCAAAGTTTTTCCGTAATCAAGCAAAAGGCGGCAACATGGCGCGATGATGGCTTGAACGACCAGCAGCAATCTGGTACAAATCAGGCAGCATGAGCAACGCAGGGATGCAGCATGGAATGAAGCAGAGCATGGTGGCCAGCGCCGGCATGCAGCAATTCATGCGCGCCCTGCAGGCGACCAATATGGAGCTCCGCACGCTTGCAACCCAGGCCATGGCTGCTAATCCGGCGCTGGAGGAGCTGCCGCCCCCGGATGAGGACGAACGCGAGCTCTCCATCCCGGACACAGACTCCGCACGGCGGCACGATTATCTGCTGGATACCCTGACAGAATCCCCGAGTCTCCGAGCCCATCTTGAAGAGCAGATCCTGCGCAGCGCCCTGCCCGCCAAAGTGGAACAGGCCGCGCTGGAGCTGGTTCAGCACCTGGATGCTCGAGGATATTTCAGCGAAGCTCCCGGCGATATTGCCCGCGAAAAAGGCTGGAACAGAAACCAGCTCAGCAGAGCACTGCAAGCGGTGCAGGACCTGGACCCCGCCGGCGTGGGAGCCTCCGACCTGCGGGAAAGCCTGATGCTCCAGCTGCGGCGCGAGGGCGAGGCGAACTCCCTGGCTATGCAGCTGCTGCAGAATCACTGGCAGCAGCTGGTGCAGCACCGCTATGCAGAAGCCGCACGCGAACAGGGCGAAAGCGAACTGGCCGTAACTGGGGCCGCGCACCGCATTGCCCGTCTGAACCCCGACCCCGGCGCAGCCTTTACCCGGGAAGTCAACAGCGTGATTGAGCCGGATGTGGTAGTGCTCAGCAAGGGAAACGAACTGGAAGTGGTTCTCACGAACACCAATGTTCCCCGGCTGGCATTGTCTGCAGAATACCGAGAAATGATGGCTGAGCAGGCAGACAAACCCGAGGTGCGGCGCTAT
This sequence comes from Akkermansia sp., assembly GCA_017504805.1. Classification (GTDB taxonomy): domain Bacteria; phylum Verrucomicrobiota; class Verrucomicrobiia; order Verrucomicrobiales; family Akkermansiaceae; genus Akkermansia. The sequence goes on from JAFVQN010000060.1 coordinate 7,121, forward strand.
CTCTCCCGCTGTTTCAGCGAGGGGCGCAAACTCATCAAAGCCATAGCAGACCGGCAGACTACCATCCTGCAGGTGGCGGAGCAGATTGTGCAGCGCCAGAAGGCATTTTTCCTCAAGGGTCCCGCAGCGCTGGCTCCGCTGCGTATGGAACAGGTGGCCGAAGCCGCCGGGCTGCATGTTTCCACCATTTCCCGCGCGGTGAATGGCAAATTCCTCAAATGCAGCTGGGGCACCTTTGAACTGCGGCATTTCTTCACCAGCGCCCTGCACGCCGGCAAAAGGACCACCGTATCCCCCGAGGCGGTGCAGGCTCGGATTCGCGAGCTCATCGCATCAGAAAATCCCCGGAAACCGCTTTCTGATGCCAGACTGGAACAGATGCTTGCCGAAGACGGCATCTGCGTGGCGCGACGCACCATTGCCAAATACCGCGATATACTGCGCATTCTGCCCGCAAGCATGCGCAAGGCGTAAATCATTGGGTTCCATACTAATTTTGCGCAATTTTAGCGCACGCAAAGATTATTGCCTTGCCAACTGTGGATTAAATTGGTAAAATGCCACGGCTTAAATTATCACATGAAAGCAATTCTGGCATTAGAAGACGGAACCATTTTTGAAGGCACCTCCATTGGCGCCACTGGTACGGTAACGGGTGAAGCCTGCTTCAACACGGCAGTGATGGGCTATCAGGAAATCCTGACGGACCCCGCCTACTGCGGGCAGATTCTCGGCATGACCTACCCACTCATCGGCAATTACGGCATTGTGGATGAAGACAACGAAAGCAACGCCCCGAAGGCCGCAGCCATTGTCATCGGGGAGCTTTCCAACCTGCACTCCAGCTGGAGAGCGGACAGCCCCATGGGTGAATGGCTCAAGAAGCACAACACCCCCGGCGTGGAAGGTGTTGACACACGTCGTCTGGCCCGCCACCTGCGCATCAACGGCTGCATGCGCGCCTGCGTTTCCACGGAACTGAGCGCTGAAGACGCAGTGGCCCGTGCCAAGGAAGCCGCCATGCTGGATGGTGCCCCCCTGGCCTGCTGCGCAGGCACAACCACCACTTATACCTGGAGCGGTGACTCACGTCCCTGGAAACTGCCGAACAAGACCGCCGGTGACATGAGCAACTACGGACCGCTGGCTCCGGTGTGCTGCAAGGTCGTGGCGCTGGACCTCGGCATCAAGACCAGCACCCTGCGCGCCCTGCGTCAGGATGGCTGTGAGGTCATCGTCATGCCAGCCGCCTCCACAGCTGAGGAGATTCTGGCCCAGCAGCCGGAGGGTCTTTTCCTCTCCAGCGGTCCCGGCGACCCCGCCGCACTCGAATCAGTTATCAGCACGGTGAAGACCCTGCTTGGCAAACTGCCCATCTTTGGTCTGGGTCTGGGCAACCAGGTACTCGGCATTGCCCTTGGCGGCCGCACAGAGCGCCTGAAGTTCGGCCACCGCGGTGCCAACCAACCGGCCAAGGACCTCAGCACCGGCAAGGTTGAAATCACCTCCCCGAACCACAGTTTCGTCATTGCCTCGGGCAGCCTTCCCGGAGACGTCCAGGTTTCTCACCTCAACCTGAACGATGACAGCGTGGCCGGCATCGTCTGTGCCACCAGGTCTGCAGCCGGTCTGGAGTTCACCCCCGAGCCCCGGAATGGCCACACCTTCGCCACCTTCCTGGGCATGATTCAGAGCGCCAAATAACATCCATTTTCCGACATGAACACATTAGTCATAGGCTCCCAGTGGGGAGATGAAGGCAAGGGGAAAGTCATCGACTTCCTGACCGAAACCGCAGATCTTGTGGTGCGCAGCCAGGGTGGCAGCAACGCCGGCCACACCGTGATTGCAAACGGCAAGAAGTATGTACTCCACCTGGTGCCCTCCGGCATCCTGTGGGAGAACAAGGTCAACATCATCGGCAACGGTGTTGTCATCAATCCCACGGCGCTGGTGGAGGAAATCAACTACCTTCCCGAAAAAGGCGTGAGCATCACACCAGAGAAGCTCCTGATTTCTGACCGTGCCCACGTGGTGCTGCCTATTCACAAGGAAATCGACGCCGCTCAGGAAGAAGCCCTGGGTGACCAGAAAATCGGCACCACCAAGCAGGGTATCGGCCCGACCTATGCTGATAAGGCCCGCCGCATCGGCATCCGCATGATTGACCTGGCAGACGCCGACCGCCTGCAGAGCGTGCTGGAGGCCCGCATCAAGACTGCGAATGACGAACTGGCCCGCCTCGGCTGGCCCAAGGCCGACCCGGAAGTGACGCTCAAGGCCGTGATGGCTGCTGCCGATGTGCTGCGTCCGCACATCACCAACACCATCCCGGTGGTGAACAAAGCCATCAAGGCAGGCAAAACGGTTCTGTTCGAGGGAGCCCAGGGAGCCATGCTCGATATCGACTTCGGCACTTACCCCTTCGTGACCAGTTCGAACACGAGCGCTGGCGGCTGCTGCACCGGATCCGGCGTTGCTCCCACCAAGATTGACAAGATTATTGGCGTGTGCAAAGCCTACACCACCCGCGTGGGTGCCGGCCCCTTCGTGACGGAGGACGATGAGATTGCCGACTATCTGCACGGTCTGGGCCGCGAGTTCGGCGCCACTACCGGGCGTCCCCGCCGCTGCGGCTGGACGGATGGCGTGGTACTCCGCTTCTCTGCCATGTTCAACGGTTTTGACGAAATGGCCATGACCAACCTGGACGGTCTCGATGAGCGCGATACCATCAAGATCTGCACCGCCTACAAGATGGGCGATGAAATCCTGGAATACCCCCCTGCCCGCATCGAGGACTGGGAACTGTGCGAACCGATTTACGAAACACTGCCCGGCTGGAAACAGGATATTTCCAAATGCACCACCTGGGATGAACTGCCCGAGAACTGCAAGGCCTACGTCAAGCGCTTCGGCGAGGTTGTAGGCTGCCCGGTAGGCTCCGTTGGCGTGGGTCCCGACCGCGAGCAGACCATCCCGGTTCCCCACTGATATCAGGACACCTGCTGATACGTTTTCACCGCCTTGTTCCGCCCGGGAGCAAGGCGGTTTTATTTACTTCTCATGTAACCTGCTCCATGCCGCCACCTGCTGCCGGTAAGCGAGCAGGCCCAGACATCCACCGGTCATGAACATCAGCCCCCAGCACGCAAGGAAGGCACCCGTCCCGAACATCGTCCTGGGACACAGGGCCATTGCCTGCTCAGGAGCATCGGCAAAATACAGAATGGTGGTTTCCAATCCCAGCTGCGGCTCACAGAAGTATTCGGTATTTTCTACCTTCTGACGAATAACAGAGCCCTGCGCCGTCCGGAATTCATAAATGGGCTGAAAAGCGTCTTTATCTTTTATCTGAGCCGCAACCACGCGCCCTACCGTGCGCTCGGCGTGCAACAGATAATGAAGTGGTTTTTCCAGCAGGAAGGTACTTCCATAGACAGCAGCGCAGCCCATCAACACCGTGGCAGATGTCATCAGCGCCAGCGATTTATCCGGCTTCCGCACAAAACACTGAGGATCTGCCCAGTTCATGTAGCGCGCATGCTCAGCATCCGTTCGCGGGGAAAAGGGCTCAGCACTTGCCGCCAGCGCATCGGCCACCGCATTCACATGGTTGATGCGTAAAAAGCCCAGCGGCGGGCGCTTGCCCGTAACATCCGGGGCGCTATTTTCATAAGCCAGCACAATATCGCCGCTGCCATCGCTCCGCTCTACCACTTCCACAATCATGTTGGAGGCCAGTGGGTAAGTCTGCACCCTGAATCCGCAGAATGGGGACCGCGGACGCAGCACCATTGCCCTCATGTTAGTCACCACGTACACAGAATGACAAGCATTGAACATGCTGCTGCTCAAGCCCAGAATGACACCTGCCGCAATCAGCCCCACAAAACAGGAGATAAACCACGCGAGCGGGTCAATTTCCTGACCGCCCAGCAACAGAAGCCAGAACACTCCGGCAAAAATAATATTCGCTCCCGATACCAGAACCGCATTCCGAACCTCTCGCCGACCGGGCAACGAACGCGGGCGCACATACCACTGCAAGCGCTCCGTTGCATCCAGCTCTTTATCGAGAACCGTTTGCTCGTGAAAACTGAGTGGCCGCGTAGTCATATTGACGGGTGTCAGCTTCGCGGAGCATTCTGCCCGCCAATCAGCACCACCATCTCGCCCTTCGGAGGTTTGGACTTGAACTCCTCCAAAACGGCAGCTGCACTGCCGCGATGGTAGGTCTCAAACACCTTGGTCAGTTCGCGGGCCACGCAGACAGGTACCTCCGGGTCAATTTCGACCAAGGCCTGCACCGTCTTCACGATACGGAACGGAGACTCGTAGAAGATACTGGTGTGGCTGGCTTCCACGGCGGCTTTCAGCTGCGCAGCCTTGCGTCCGGACTTCACCGGCAGGAACCCGCCGAAAAAGAACGCATCACTCGGCAGACCGGAGCCTACCAGCGCCGTCACCACAGCAGAGGGTCCGGGAAGCACGGTAAACGGTACCTCCCGGGCTTTTAATTCCTGAATAAGGCGGTAGCCTGGATCGCTCACACCGGGCATGCCTGCATCGGTGACGACGGCAAAGGTCTCGCCAGCAAGGGCGCGGGATGCCACCTCCGGCGCCCGCTGGCTTTCGTTGTGCTCATGCAGACTGAGCAAGGGCTTGCGAATCCCGTAGTGAGAGAGCAGCATGCCCGTGTTGCGGGTATCCTCACAGCAGATACAGTCAACCGATTCGAGCACCGTCAGTGCCCGGCGGGTGATATCCTCGCGGTTTCCGATGGGCAGCCCCACAAAACTCACCGGATACTCAATCATCGGGTCGTCAGATTCAGCGTGATATTCTCCGCTATGCGGCGGGTAGCATAGGACAGTGCCGTCTCCAGTGACGACTGAGTGCTGCCCACCTGGTTGAAATAGCTGCCTTCTGCAGACGTCCCGGAATTAATAATTGCCCGGCCCGTCTTGCGGTCGATAATCTTGTAATCAACGTACACCCTGATACCAATCTGCGTACTCACGTAGGAGTCTTCCGTGCTGGTCGTGAGCGATTCACGGGAAATGGAAGTCACCTCGCCCTTCACAATGAAATCGGCTTCACTTCTGGGAGCCATGCGGTACGTACCGTCACTCTGCAGAGTATTTGCCATGGCGGTTGTCATGAGCATGCCGGCACTGGGCTGCAGCGTATAGTTGGAAAACATTTCCACGCAGAACGTGTTCATGTTCTCCATCGACTGCGGCTTCAGCCCGCCGAGGTGATAGGCACACGAACTGGTAAACAGAGCCGCCACTGCGGCTGCAAGGAAACGGATATTCTTCATGACTGGTTCTGGGCACTTTCGGCCGCCTTTCGAGCCTTCGCAAGAAGCTCGGTGGCCTCCTTGGCGGCCTCGGGATTGATATTGCTCTGGCGAATGACATCCTCAAAGCAGAAGATGGCCGACGTATACTCATGCGAACGCTCCAGATAGTATCGTCCCACTTCCAGCTGCTGCTGCACCATGAGGCGGTCCATATTGGATGCTTCGGAAAGTGCCTTCTGAGCATCCGGATGATCCGGGTAACGCAAGGTAAACTCTTCATACGCCTCGCGGGCATTGCTGAGGTTCACGAGATTGTTGTCACCCCGCGTGTGGCTGCTGGCCCAGAGCTGAGCCACCATGAGCTGAGCCTCGGGCGCATATCGACTATCCGGATATTTTTCCACCAGGCGGGCATACTCCAGGCGGGCTTCCTCCGGGCGATCCTGGTCAATAAGGTACTTTGCCAGAATGGAAGATGCCGTGGCAGCCATGTCATTGTACGGAGCTTTCTGTACTATTTCACGAAGCCAGTTCACCACCAAGCTGGATTCCATATTCACCTCCCAGGCTCCCCAGAACACCGGCACCTGCATCTTGCCTGAAGCTCCATCCATCGCCATGGAAAGCTGGCGGTTCAACGCATCTGCATACAAGTCACTCTGCGGGTAACGATCAATAAGCTTGCTGTATTCCTTGAAGGCATCGCGATAATCCTTGCTGGCCTCGTATGAGCGACCGAGTAAATAGCGTGCTTCGGCTGCATTCGGAGCCAGAGCATGATAACGCACTATTTCCTTGAGCGGCTTACGGGACTTGACCATATAGTAATCCCTCTGCATCGCCTTGGCTTCAGCCATCAGAGCATCTGCCTCAGGGTCAACGGCCTTCACCTGACCTACAGGGGGAGGCCCGTCAAACGAATCACACATAGGCAACAGCAGCGCTGATGCCGCACAAAGGCGTAACAGTAGCATTTTTCTCATGTCCCTTTCAGAATACCACGTCCGGGGATATCTTTGCAAGTTCAAATGCGACACAGTGTGTCTTATTGCTCAAGTCTGGTAATGCTGCCGGTTTTCCTGGCGGAATCCACGCCCGCGCATTTCAAATCCTCCCCCTGCCCGGTACTGCGTTACAGGGGTAATGATGGACCGGGGGCTGATTATTTGTTGCAGCGGGCTGTTTTCCGGTTTATTCTCCTGGTCTTGCGGGGGTGCATGCTGCGCTCCCGATGCAACAAAACTGATTACGTATATGGATAACACCAACAACCCCGATATGAATATGCTAAACGATTCCACTCCTATGAATGATGATATTGTAACACCTGTCGGCGGGCAGTTATCTCTGCCCATTAATCTGGCGGATTCTCAATCTGTCATGTCTTCCGAGCCCGGCTCGGTTCTTTCTTTCCAG
>JAFVQN010000061.1 GCA_017504805.1 Akkermansia sp.
GAAGGTGCCCGCGTGCTTTATCAGGCATAATTAACAATAGAACATCTTATGAAACACATCATGACAATGCTGGGCGCGCTGGCGCTCATGAGCGGCACCGCCCTGGCTCAGGATGCGGCTGCAGCCCCTGCGCAGGACGTGCTTCCCCTCTGGGAAATGATTGTCTTCTGCGTGGTTGTAGTGGGCGTTATCGGCCTGGGTATCTGGAAATCTGGTGATTCCGGCGAATCCACCGAAGAGAAGAAGGAAGGCGGCGCAGCCGATTACTTCCTGGCCGGCCGCGGCCTGAGCTGGTGGCTGGTGGGCTTCTCCCTGCTGGCGGCCAATATCTCCACGGAGCAGTTCGTGGGCATGAGCGGTCAGTCTGCCGACTGGCTGGGACTGGCCATTGCCGGTTATGAATGGCTCGCAGCCATCGTGCTGGTTATCGTGGCCTTCACCTTCCTGCCCATGCTGCTGAAGCGCGGTGTATTCACCATTCCCCAGTTCCTGGAGGAACGCTACAACGGTGTAGCCCGTGTGATTATGGCCCTGGTGAACCTGCTCATTCTGGTGGGTGTGCCTACCGCCGCCGTGATTTACGCCGGTGCCAGCGTGGTTTCCGTTTACTTTGACCTTTCCGTGCCGACCGGCTGCCTCATCATCGCCGGTGCCGCTACGGTGTATGTGTACATAGGTGGTCTGAAAGCCTGCGCATGGACCGACCTCATCTGGGGTGCTGCCCTCATCGTGGGTGGTGGCGTGGTGGCCTACTTCGCCATCATGACCCTCGGTGCCTACCCGACCCTGCCGGAGAATGTGGTAGCCACCGCTGTTTCCTCTGCCAATACCAGCGCAGATGCCCTGGCCTCCACCGGTTCCCAGTTCTGCGACGGCCTGAGCCGCATGATGAACCTGAACGCCGGCGATGTGGAAGGCGCTACCAACGGCATCGGCGGCAAGCTGCACATGATGCGCGAAAAGAGCGACCCCGTGATGCCCTGGACCGTGTATCTGCTGGGTCTGTGGATTCCCAACTTCTTCTACTGGGGCCTCAACCAGTACATCATGCAGCGTACCCTGGCTTCCAAGAGCCTGGAGGAAGGCCAGCTGGGTATCGTGTTCGCTGCGTTCCTGAAGCTGCTCATCCCCTTCGTGGTGATTATCCCCGGCATCCTGGCCTACAACCTCTTCCGCGGTGACCTGGCTAAGAAGGCTGATGACAACTCTGCCGCCATTGTGCAGACTGCCGAGGAGGCTGCTGCGAAGACCGGCAAGAAGGTGATTTACGACATCTCCGCCAGCCGCCTGGTGCGTGAGGATGCTGCGGCTTCCTCCGTGGATTATATCAGGAAGAACCTGACCAACGTGGGCGCTGCCGACCAGGTGCCCGCCCTCGAGACCAAGGCTGCTGAGCTGGCCGCCATTCCCGCCAAGGATGTGGCTGCCCGCACCGCCAAGGCAGGTGAGATTCTCGCCATCGACAAGGCCGCCACCGGTGCCGCCCGTGCCAACACCACGGAATACACCGTGACCACCACCATGGCCGCTTATCAGTATGACTACGCCTTCGCCACCCTGCTGCGCAAGCTGCTGCCGGGCACCGGCTGGGCATGGTTCGTGCTGGCGGCCCTCTTCGGTGCTGTGGTGAGCTCCCTGGCTTCCATGCTCAACTCCGCCTCCACCCTCTTCACCATGGACTTGTACAACAAGTCCAGGGAAGTGGCCACCGGCAAGCCTGCTTCCGATAAGCAGCTCGTGGCCGTGGGCAAGGTGGCAGTGCTCGTCTGTGCCGTGATTGCAACGGTCGTGGCTCCCTTCCTGGATAACCCCGCCTTTGGTGGTATCTTCACCTTCATTCAGGAGTTCCAGGGCTTCCTGAGCCCGGGTGTGCTGGCCGTGTTCCTCTTCGGCTTCTTCGTGCCCAAGTGCCCCCGTGTGTTCGGCTGGCTGGGTATCGTGATTGGCGCCGTGGCCTATGCCTCCTTCAAGTGGGTGGGCTTCCTCGGCTGCACCGATTCCTCCTTCCTCAACCGCATGGGCTACTCCCTCATCGTGGTGTGCGTGGTGGGTCTCATTCTCACCATCGTGAACCACCTCAGGGGTGGCGAAGCTGTGGTGCTTGAGGACAAGGGCATCATCGAGATGAAGACCTCCGGCCGCGCCAAGGGCTTCGGCTGGGCCGTCATCATCGCCACCGTGGCCCTCTACGTCCTCTTCTGGTAAAAAAATTATCCGCCAGAGCCATTTTTCATCCCCCGCATTCTGCCACGAATGCGGGGGATTTTCTCAAAACTCGAGCCGACCCCGCAAATCGGAAGTTGAACATCCCGCGATTACGCCTTTTTCCCTCGCGGGTGGAAGGTCTGGTGCAGGGAAACGAGGCGTTTCTGGTCCACGTGGGTATACACCTGGGTGGTGGAGAGACTGGCATGGCCCAGCATGTCCTGAATCACGCGCAGGTCTGCCCCGTTTTCCAGCAGGTGAGTGGCAAAGGAATGGCGCAGAATGTGCGGGTATACATTCTCAGGCAGCCCGGCGGCGCGGGCGCGTTCCTTGATAATTTGCAGAATCCGGTCGCGGGTGAGTTGCTCGCCCCGGTTGGAGAGAAAAAGCACATTGCCCGGGCGGCGGCCGTTGCGGAGCAAGCGCGGTCGCGCGTGGGTCAGGTAGCTGCGCAGCGCCTTGGCCGCCACCCCGCCCAGGGGCACGTAGCGGGTTTTGTTGCCCTTGCCGGTGATGCGCAGGAAGTTCTCCTCCCAATCCACCTGGTCGGCGCGCAGGTTTACCAGCTCGCTTACGCGCAGACCACTGCCGTAAAGCATTTCCAGAATCGCCCGGTCGCGTGCACCGTAGGGCAGATCCGCCGGGTCGATACTCTGCAGCAGCGTGTTCACTTCATCGGCCCGCAGTGTCTCGGGCAGGGGGCTGCCGGCGCGCCCGCATTCCAGCAGCGCCGCAGGATTGGCCGGTAGCACTTTCTCTCTTGCCAGAAAGCGGAAAAACTGCCGCAGATGCACCATGGCTACCCGGCAGGAAGAGGCGGCCAGTCCGCACTCGCCGCGCAGCCAGCGGTGGTATTCCGCCAGCCGGGGCTCGCTCACCGCGGATGGGGGCAGGTCATGCTCCGCACTCCAGTCGGCAAAGCGCTCCAGCGTGCGCTGCACCGAGAGCCGGTAATTCGCGCTCAACCCGCGCTCCGCAGCCAGAAAGAGCAGGAAACGGTCAATCAGCCCCGGGTAGTCTCGGCTCATCAGCAGGGGGGGGGAGCAAGCAGTCAGCGGTTGAATCATTCAGCGCTGCCCGCCGGTTCCGGCAGCTCTGCCGTAGGCGTGGGAAGTCCGCTGTCATCGGCAGCTGGTGCTGGCTCCGTCGACTTCAATTTGCGCAGCCTTTCCTCAAACTCATCCGTCTTATCCGTTTTCTTACTCACCACCACCACCGTGCGGCCGGAGGTCGTGGTAAGCAGCCGCTGTTCGCCATCCTGCGGTTCCTCATCGGCCCACTCCGCCACCTGGGGCAGGGGCGCGGCCCCAGGCAGCAGCTCATTCTGCTGCGCCACCGAGGAAACAAGCTTGCGCGGGTTCACAAAATCAGTCTCGCGCAGGAACCCCTTGCTCCCGTCATCGATTTCCACAAAATAGTACAACCCCTCGCAAGAGATGATGCGGGCAGTGGCGGTTTCTGCCATGCGACCGGTGGCTCCCTCATAATAATCCGGATTGCGGTTGAAGAGGAATGCCTTACCTTGCTGCACCTCCAGTTGCTCGCCGTCGGCATACAGACCCTCCTTCACATACTTAGCCCGAGCCTCGGCACGCATGGCCTCCATGCCCGGAGGATCCAGCGGCGACGGCTCCTGCAGGTATATCGGCATGTATTCACCAGGCTCGAAAACGCTGCAGGCAGACAGCAGCGCCATGCTGAACGCGGAAATGGTTGCAAGGTGCTTCTTCATAAGCGGATACTAGCAGTTTTTGCCCGTTTTGGCAAGCGAAAGAAATGCTCAGATCTACGATTTGAAGAGTTTGCAGCGCATTCCGAGCCCCGCCCACCGGCGGGGCTCAAAATTCCGCGGACATTCCGTCCGCAAACTGCTCGCTAAAGTCCAATTTATCAGGCTCATTACTCAATCTTTGGGACAATAGCCCTGAACGACATAAAGGCATGGTGTTCTGTGTGAAAATTCGTAGTGGGGTATCTCCCGCCTCACCATCGGCAGTAAGCACTCATTTGAGATTCCGTCGGCGTCTTGTCTCGGCGTAGTTCCGCAGGAACGAAGACGGAAAGCCGCTAACTTTAAAATCGTCAATCGTAAATCCACGTGTCCCAAATCTTTGGTGCGCAGGAACTTGCGCCCAAAAACAGAAATTCTGCGTTGACTTGGAGACCGGGGGACGTTAGAATCATGGCATGAAGCTTTTTCCCCTTCTCGTCGCCGTGCTCGGAGTGGTGTATGCAGCCGAGCCCGTTCCGGCTCCCCAGCCTGCAGTGGATCTCATGACCATGAGCCAGGATGCCCGCTGCAAGCAGATTCTGGTGACCTGCCTGATTAATGGTCAGCCCATGCGCATGATGCTGGATACCGGGGCAACCCACACCGTGCTGCACGAGGAGAGCGCCGCCCGGCTGAAGGATGCACGCTGGATTGATACCAGCCGCATGCAGTTCCGGGGAAACTCAAAGCAGCGCCCCAGGCTGGTCTCGGCCTCGCTGCTGGCTGGCCCGGCAGAATCCTCGGAGCACCCGTTCCTGGTGATGAATCTGGGGGCTGTGCGCAGCATGATGTCTGAAAAGATTGACGGCATCCTCGGCATGGATATTCTGAGCTCGGTGCCTTTCACCTTTGATCTGCGCAGGCAGGAATTCTACTGGGGTACACCAGCCGGTGCGAAACTGGTTCCCCTGCATGTGGCGGTCGAACCCACCGGCCGCGTCTTTGTGCTGGGCAAGTGCCAGGGTATGACGGTCCGCATGCTGCTGGATACCGGCAGCAGTGTGACCCGCGTGGTGGCGCAAGAGTGGGGCCCTGGTGCCGGTAAGGAAATCGGCGCGCAGATGGGGAATATCGACCTGACCTCCGGCATCCGCGTGGTGGAGGGCAGACCAGGCGATATCGAGCTGGGACCCGGCGTCGTGGCCAGGGGAATCATGCCGATTCTCTGCACTGCCAGGGAACACCCCATGCTCGGCATGGATGCGCTGCAGAACCAGGTGCTGGTGCATATCCCCTCGCCCGATTCCCCGGCCGGCCTCTTCCTGCTCGCCCAGTAACAACGTACCAGAACCCCGCCTTCCGGCCCAGGTCCGGCCAACGGCCGGATATCGTCTGCTGCAGGCAGATATCGCCGGCGCCCCGCGCCGATATCGTCCGCCGAAGGCGGATATCGTTAACCGGAGATGCCCGTGAATATTATTTCCCAATGATAGGGAAGTGAAAAGCCTGTCGTGGCCCATGCGTTTCTGTCACCCCGCCGACGGGCGGGACTCGGGAATTCTGCGGGCTTTCAGCCCGTCAAAGTCATTTATTGAGATGAGGGGTACTCGTGTTCCAAATCTTTGGGACACACATGGCGTGCAATCGTAATTTCGTCGTTTGGCTTGACAAGCAGGTCGGGCAGGGCTATCTTAGGCGCGCGCCATGTATAAATTAGCCTTATCCATCTGCCTGCTGTTCATGAGCAATGTTGTCATGACCTTTGCCTGGTACGGTTTCCTGCGCAAACCTGGCGAGGCTGCCAGCACCCCCATGTGGATGCTTATCCTGATGAGCTGGGGCCTCGCGCTGCTCGAATACTGCTTCATGGTGCCTGCCAACCATCTGGGGCGGGAGTACGGCCTCTCCCTCGCCCAGCTCAAGATTATGCAGGAGACCCTCACCCTGAGCATCTTTGTCCCCTTCATGATTTTCTACATGGGTGAGCAGTGGAAGTGGGACTACCTCTGGGCCTTCCTCTGCGTCCTCGGCGCCGTGTTCTTCGTGAACCGCGAAGCCCTTATGGGGTGAGAGCAAGCCTCACGCGTCAATTCCATGGACTCTCAGCCGGGTAAATCCTCCAGGCCGCAGCCCCTGTACCCCGCCTGCCGGCGGGCAGCCAGGCCACAGAGCGCCAGCAGGCTCAGCGTGGCCGTGGCCGGCTCGGGGATGGGAAGTGCCGTTGTTGTGACTGTCAAGTAAGGGATGTAATTACTAGATGCAGCCGCTCCTGATGAACCGATAAGTGACCATTCCAGAGCACTACTGCTGGTATAGCCCTCACCGTGCGCTGCTACATTAAAACCGTATGTATTTGTCGTAAATGCCTCACCCACTGTGACAGAAGCAATGTCTCTATTGAGCACGAAGTATGCAAGGTATCGTTGCGGGGTTGTTTCATTATTACTCCGGCAATTAAAGAATATCGCTTGGACTCAACGACAAATGGGAATTTGGCGGGCTGTTTGCCCGTAAACGGGCAAATCGAAATTCTGCTCGTGCGAGCAGATCGAAATTTTGCAGAGCAAATCGAAATTGACTGCAAAGCAGCCATCGAAATTACCGCCGCAACGGCGGTAGAGTTTCAAATAGGCAGCC
>JAFVQN010000062.1 GCA_017504805.1 Akkermansia sp.
CGTTAAGAACCTTAACCATGGGGGAAAGGCAGTTGGTGGTGCAGGAAGCGTTGGAGACGATGTTGTGCTTCTCGGCATCGTACTCGTCATCATTGATGCCGATGCAGAACGTAAGGTCGGGGTTCTTAGCGGGAGCGGAGATAAGAACCTTCTTGGCACCAGCCTTGATGTGGCCTTCAGCCTTCTCGCGAGCAGTGAAGAGACCAGTGGACTCAAGCACCACGTCAACACCCAGCTCAGCCCAGGGAAGCTGATCCGGGCCCAGCATACCGCCAACAATCTTGATGGGGTGGCCGTTCACAATCAGGTTGTCACCATCAACCTCGATGGTGCCCTTGAACTTGCCCTGCGTGGAGTCATACTTAAGCAGGTGAGCAGTGGTAGCGATGGGGGTAAGGTCGTGAATAGCAACAACCTTCTCGAGCTCGGCCTGGGACATGGCGCGAAGCACATTGCGACCAATGCGACCGAAACCGTTAATAGCGTATTTAGCCATAGTTGTATATAATGGTTTTTAAGTTTAGACCCGCCCGGCCACCGGGCCTGGCAAGGCGAGAGTAAGTATATAGATTCAACACCTCAGAGTCAACACAAATTTCCTTTACCCTTGCAAAAAATCGCATTCCGGAGGGAGGCCAGCCATCCTCATACCAGCGGGGAATTCAGAATCTTTTCTGACATGTCAGAGAAGCCTCTTGACACAGCGGGCAAGCTATGGCAGGATACAGCGCGAAAGCGGCCCTGTCGTTCAATGGATAGGACGGAGGTTTCCGGTACCTCTGATGTAGGTTCGATTCCTACCGGGGCTATTGCAGCGGGAAGCCCTGCCTGAACAAGGCAGGGCTTTTGCATTGACGCACACGCGGATTGGGCTTGAAGCACGGGATACAGTGTGGTAGAATGCGCGGCGTGAAGGTTATCGTAGTTACAGGAGGCATCGCTTCGGGCAAATCCACAGCAGTGGAAATGCTGCGTGAAATCAGCGGAACGGGTATGGAAATGTTTGATTGTGACGCCGCAGTGGCGGAGTTGCAGCAAACGGGCAAGCTTTCCCGCGACCTGGTCACGGCTTTCGGGCCGGATGCCTTGAATGACAACGGCAGCGTGAATAAAGATTTTCTGCGGGACATCGTACAGCATGACCCCGAGGGCCGCGAAAAGCTCAACAACGTGGTGCATCCGAAACTGGCGCAGATGTGCCTGGATGCCCAGGCGGAAGCCCGCCGCAAAGGCAACGTCCACACCTTCCTGGTAGACATTCCTCTGTACTTTGAAAGTCCGGTAGAATTCGGAGCAGATATCGTCTGCGTGGTGGCAGTGAGTCCGGAAACGCAGATTACCCGCATGATGGCCCGCAATGGGTTTGACCGCAGCCAGGCCGAAGCCATGCTGGCAGCCCAGATGCCCACACAGGCCAAGATTGACCGGGCAGACCTCGTCTTCTGGAACGAAGGCTCACCAGAGCAGCTGCGCCGCCAGATTGAACTTTTCTACAACACCGAGCTGGCAGCCGAAGCCAAGGCCATGCGGGCGCGCTCCCTGGTTATCGACCTGAATGAACTCAGAGGTCTGCCGCTCAACGAGCTGCAGCGCATAGCCACTACCCAGGCGCCGCGAGGCACAGATACCCTGCCCCGCCCGCAGCTGGTGGCCGAGCTGGGCCGCAGCTATCTGGCAGAAGGCAGCCAGGTGGTGGTAAGCGGCGTGCTGGAATTCGGCAAGGACAACATGGTATTCCTGCGCGATGCCGCCCGCAGTTTCCGCCCCGGGGAAGACGATCCGCGCATGCCCCAGGACCTCATCCGCAAATACGAACTGCGTCCCGGCAACGCGGTGAAGGTGAAACTGCGCCCAGCCCAGGGCAAGCATGAGCGGAACCTCATGGTGGGCGAAGTGCTCGAGATTGAGGGGACCCCGGTAGCGGAGTTCGTCCAGCCCAAATCTTTCGACAAGCTCACCCCGCTCATCCCGACCGAGCGTCTGATTCTGGAAAACCCGGATATCAAGTCGCCGGCCATGCGCGTGCTCGACCTCATCACCCCGCTTGGTCTGGGCCAGCGCGCCCTGGTGGTGGCCCCGCCCCGCGGCGGCAAGACGGTGCTGCTCAAGACCATGGCGAAGAGCCTGCGGGCCAATTATCCCAAGACAGACCTGCTGGTGCTGCTGCTGGATGAGCGCCCGGAGGAAGTGACCGATTTCGAGGACACGGTGGACGTGCCGGTGTATGCCTCCACCTTTGACGAACCCTCCCGCCGCCACGCGCAGCTGAGCGACCTGCTGCTGGAGCGCGCCCGCCGCCTGGTGGAACAGGGGCACGATGTCATCATCATGCTCGACTCCCTCACCCGCCTGGCCCGCGGCTACAATGCCAACCAGAGCGGTGGCCGCACCATGTCCGGCGGTCTGGGCTCCAACGCCCTGGAAAAGCCCCGCAAATTCTTCGGCGCAGCCCGCAAGGTGGAGGAAGGCGGCAGCCTCACCATCATTGCCACCTGCCTCATCGAGACGGAATCCCGCATGGATGAAATCATCTTCGAGGAGTTCAAAGGCACTGGCAACATGGAAATCCGACTCGACCGCGAGCTTTCCGAGCGCCGCATCTATCCGGCCATTTCCATTCCGCAGAGCGGCACCCGCAACGATGACCGCCTCTACCACCCGGATGAGCTTCTGCGCGTGCTGCAGGTGCGCCGCCAGCTGGCCACCCTGCCCGGCTGGGAGGGCTTGCAGACCCTGCTCAGGAATATTGAGCACACCCAGAACAACCTGGAGATTCTGCTCAAGGGGCTCACCATCTCCACCCGATGAAGGATTTCCTGCACCGCCACCCAGTTCTGTGCTTCCTGCTGACAATAGCCAGCTGGCTGGTTGCTGTACCGGGTGTGGCGGCCAGTTGTTTCCTGCTCGCCCAGCTCCTCATGACTGTGTGCAGCGAGCGGGTGTATGAAATCAACCCGGCGGAACCCGTCCGCACCGAACTGGACGGCAAGCTCGTCAAATTGCTGGCCGACGAAGTGCGCAGCGGCAGCGGGCCGCTGGAGCTGGAAGCCTTCGGGCTACGGAAGGAAAATGCTCTGCTCCTGAGTGCAGACTACTCCGATAGCGAGCGCAAAAGTCTTTTTTACCTGTCCATAGACGGAAAGGTGGCTGACCGCATTCTGGTGGGGAATTATGAGCTGAAGCTGGATTCGAAGCAGGACTCTCCCCTGCTGGACGGGGTACAGGCAATCCCCACCAGCCAGGTCACCCTGCCACCCGCCTTGCAGAAGCGACTGAAAGAGACGACCTCCGATCAATTCGTACTCACAGGCGGCACGCACTTGCAATTATCCTATGTTCCCTCCCCGGTCCGGGCGAATGAATACCTGTACGGCCGACTGAAGGGGAACAGCATCCATGTTCAGAGCTATCTCCGCGGGCAGGAGTCATTCCGGAACTTCACCCACGAACATGCGCTGACCATCATCAGTCTGGAAGAACTGGCACTAGGCTTGCTCTGTGTATTGCCCTGTGCGCTCGTCGCTGCGTGGTTTGCCCTCTGCCACCACAGGCACGCCACCGAGTTCCTGCGCGGGCATGCCGGCCTGCGAATTCTCCTCTGCGCCGTGGGTTGGTTAGCAGCACTGGGTGCCGCCAATCCCGGGTTCTCCTTGCTGCTCATGAGCTTCCTCCTCATAGAGCTACTCCCCATGGCCATCGGCTTTCTGGCATTCAGTCTCGGCAGCCTGTGGCTGAGTGTCAGTCTCACCTGGCCCGGCACCTCATGGGCTGTCTGTCTCCGCCGGACGCTGTATGCTGTCCTCATTCTCATCGGGCTGAATGGTATCCTTGCCCTGTTCGGGAGTCTCTGCAGCTGACACAGGCAGCACCCACCGGCGGCATTCCTGCAGCCCCACCACTTCCGCGCCGAGGGCATCCTCAGCTTCCACTGAGGGCAGCAGGATGATGCGCCCCGCCCGCACATCCGCCGGGTGCACATGCTGGGCAGGATGCTGTCCGAGAATGGCCACATCGGCCTCCTGCTCCGGCATGGCGGTCAGAGTGGAGTATGCAGCATTCCCCACGTAGAGTACACGCCCGGCGGGGGATTCCCAGAGCACCAGCGGGTGGTGGTTGGCCGCATTCCTGCGCGAAAGCTCCGGCGGAGCGGGCATGATGGTGAACCTGCCGGCCTGGGTTTCGAACACGCGACCATCCGGAGGCAGCTCGTGGGCCTGCATGACCGGCATGCCCGGCCACATGCGCTGCACCACCGCAGCACCTCCGCCGGAACTCACCCGCGGAGACGTCACCAGCAAGGCAGCCGGGGTATAGCCCGCATGAAACAGGGTGGGCACGGTCTTCATCTCTGCCGTGGTCTCATTACCGCAATCAATCAGCAGGCCATGATTGCCCAGCATGGTGAAGCTGCCGCCGAAATTGGTCCCCTGCACCAGGACGGAATGCAGCGGCGCGGGTTCCTGCGCGGGGAGATAGGCATACGGCAGCTCGCCGAACCAGCTGACCACCGCCAGCAGCAGCGCTGCCGATTGCTGAGCTGCCCAGCCGGTAGCTACCCCCAGCCACGGCACCCCGGCCACGCAGAGATGCAGCAGGCCGCAGAACAAGACCACCGGCAGCAGCGGTGTGATGGCAATATTCGTCAGAAAGCTGGAGCTGTTGGCCGTATGGAAGAAATACAGAGTAATGGGAACCGACACCAGCCAGGCGCTCAGCGACACAACGACCGCCCCGCGCACCCCCAGCTCGAAGTTGCTCCAGCGCATCTCCCAGCGCGTGCGCAGCGAAATGGGGATGTAGTCATCCGGCCCGAACCATGCCTTTTCCTCCAGGCAGAGTTTCAAAGCCATGCAGAGTGCGGCGTACACCCCGAAAGAGAGCTGGAAGCCCGCGTTGTACAACTGGCTGGGGTCGACCAGCAGGATGAGCAGTGCAGCGAAGCTCCAGGTATTCAGCAGGCTCACCCGCCGCTGCAGCATGAACCCCAGCAGCAGCACGGCCAGCATCACATACGCCCGGATGGCCGGCACCGCCGCTCCGGTCATGAGTACGTAGAATCCCACCGAAACCAGCACCAGCGGGCGAATGACCACCGGACGCACACGCAACAAACGCAGCAGCATCCAGAAAATCCCTGAAACAAGCCCCACATGCAGACCACTCACGGCAAAGGCATGCAGACAGCCGCCGTTGCGGAATTCCTCCATCGGCTCCTCCTCAGCGCCGCTCTTGTCGCCCAGCACCAGGGCGCAGAGCACCTGCCGCGCCACGTCACTTTCTGTTCCCGGAGGCATGAGTCTGGCGGCAAGTCGCTCGCGGACAAGAAGGCCCCAGTGCTGCACTGTGCGCAGCGAAACCGGCTTGCACAGTTTCTCGCCCTCCATGAAATCCAGCGAGGCAGCAATCCCCTGTCCCCGCATCCAGGCCGCAGTATCAAACACACCCGGCACCCCGGCAGGTGGTGTTTCCTTCCACTGAGCCCGCGCCCGCACCACATCTCCTGGCTTCCAGGGGGTCTCGCCCCGCAGCACAACCCGCACACCATTCCACCCGGTGCACAGCACACAGCCGCGGCGCAACTCACGCTCCACCGTGCCGCAGAGTTCCACCACTTCCTCGAGCTCTGCCTGTTCGCAGAATGCAGCTGCCTTCTCCTCCAGCATCCGCGTATGCAGCCCCGCTACCAGCGCACACAACAGGGAGCACCATGCGATGCGCCACACTCGGCAGAGCACTGCAGCCAGCACTGCCCCCACTGAGACCACCAGCCACCACCCGCCAGGCACAGCCCCTGCCACCGCCACCAGCGGCAGAAACAAGGGTGCAGCAAGGAAATGGCGGCGGAGAGATTTCATATATCAGAAGGGGATGCAGAACTTCATGCCGCCAGGCATTTATCCTCAATCAGTCACGATAGTGCGTATGGTCGAGCGTCATGCAGAGCACCATGCTACCCTGGGGGCCGCGAGGTTCACAAGTGGCAACCAGAGACAATTTCGGGGAAATGAAGGCGCGGTGGTTATGCTCGAGACAGGTTCCGTATTCCGCGAGCATAGGGACAACACATTCCAGCAGGGTGGTTACAGCAGCTTCCGGATTTGAATCCCGGCAGATGACCTCCAGCAAGCCAAGCTCTTCCATCCCCTCAGTTCTGAAACCATACAATCCACCCTCCTGCGGGTCGGGGCTCACCTGCACGATGACGGGAAGCGAGTTTTCCGGGTGCTGCGCCAGATCAGCAGCATAGCGGGCAGGCATCAGCATGCGGCCGAAATCAATACCGACGCATCCCGGCGCCTGCGCCGCCTGGCACAGAAGGCGGACGTAGCGCTTTGCCAGCTCTAACGGCACCGCGCCAGGTTCCTCCAGCGTGATTTCAATGTAACAGTTATGCCCCAGTATAGCGCGTTTCTCTTCCTCGGACAGGGGAGCATCCTCTGCCAGAGCCCCCAGCCCCTCGCCCATCCAGGCGTGGTTCACCATGTCCACCCGGGCAGAGGCTTCATCCTTGCACCAATTGCGCAGCAGCTCCGCATCCGGCAACTGGTCAGCCAACAGCACGCGGCCACAGAAACGCGGACGCGGGCAACGCAGCTGGCAACCGCGGAGCGCTCCGTGCTGCTTCAACAGGGTAACTACATCATCCGGCACCGGCATAACCGGATTCTGCGCATCCATGGGCTTATCCTCGTCCCCCTTCACCTCCAGCGCCACATCCAGCGCCGTATGTCCGGCCACGCTGACAGCATTCACGTCCGCCCCAGCCTCCAGCAACTCACGGATACGTCTGACAACCAGCGCCTTGTCTTCCTCACAGCGAATTGAGCAGAGGGAATGCAACGGGGTTGTTCCGGAAGGATTGACCGCCCGGTCAGCCCCGCCCGGGGTGGCGCCGTGGGACAGCAGCAGTTCCACCAGCTCCTCATTTCCCCAGGCCAGCGCATGAATCATGGGCGGAAACGCAAGCCCTGCATCTGGCCTGGCCCCATGCCGGAGCAGGAAACGAATGGCATTCATGTCCGGCCGGGGCTCGGTGCAGAACGTCTGGAGCGCGGTAGTCTCGCTCGCATAAGGGGGCAGCGGAGCATTGATATCCATACCGAGCTCCAGCAGAAGCTCCGCTCCGCGTGTGTTGCCTTTCATCAACGCGAGCCAGAGCAGTTCCGTACTCCTGCAGAACTCAGCCTTTTCCTCCTCGCCGAATTGGGCCAGGAGTTTCCGGGCTTCCTCCGGGTCATAGCCGTGAACAGTTGCTTCCAGCATGATTTTGCCCCAGGCCAGCGGACGCTTGTACCAGTACCAAAGCGTCAGGGCTGCAATCGCCAAGGCAAGCATGACAACGCCGGCCACCACCTGTCCCTGGATGATGCGCACGACGCAACGCACCATATAGGAACCAAACAGGCAATACCCCAGAATAGTAAAAATGCGGGCTGACATAGGAATCAACGGTAGACCATCACCGGGCCGGTGATGGCGGATTGGACAGAGCGGACTTTCTGCAATGCCTTGATGAAAAGGGCGGCAGCAGCATCCACCTCCTCCTCCGAGGAATAGCGGGAGAGAGAGAACCGCAGCGACTCACGCACCTGCTTATCCGGCAGGCCCATAGCCAGCAGCACATGGCTGGGCTGAGGCTCCGCGCTGGTGCATGCCGAGCCGGTGGAACACAGCAGCCCCGCAGGTTCCAACAGCAGGAAAAGGGATTCAGCCGATACCCCCGGCACGCGCATGTTCAGCACATGCGGCAGCCGAGGCGCAGCAGCGCCGTTGATGCATACTTCAATCCCCGACGAGGTAAGGATCTCAACAAAGCGGTCCCGCAACGCGGACAAACTGCGGTAGGTCTCTGAGGCAGCCAGTGCCAGCTCAGCAGCCTTGCCGAAACCGATGATGCCCGCCACATTCTCCGTGCCGGCGCGGCGGTAGTCCTCCTGAGCACCACCGGTAAGATACGGCGTGCATTCCGTACCGGTGCGCACATAAAGCGCCCCCACACCTTTGGGCCCATGAATCTTATGAGCAGAAAGCGAAGCAAAATCAATGGCATAGTCATGCAGCTCCATGGGCAGTTTACCCGCGGCCTGCACTAAATCAACATGCACGCGGGCACCCGCTTCATGCGCAGCAGCGGCAAGGGAACGCACGGGCTGGATCACGCCGGTCTCATGATTTGCCCAGGCAAAACTCGCACCATCATGCCCCGGCAGCAGCTCACGCCACTCCGGCAGGTCTGCCATACCGTTGCTCAGCACAGGGGCGGCCTCGCCACGGGCGGTACGCAGCGTGGCCGGATGCTCCGTCACCAGCGTAAGGACATGCCGGAACTGAGCCAGAGCCGCATTGCTGGCCTCGGTACCGCCGGAGGTGAAGATGATTTCCGAAGCATCCGCACCCACCAGGGCTGCCACTTGCTCCCGGGCATGGTCGATTGCCTTGCGCACCGCCTTGCCGGCACCATACGCGGCAGAGGGATTGTAAAAATTCTCACGCAGGTACGGCAGCATAGCTTCCAGCACCTCAGGCGCCAGCGGAGTCGTGGCGTTGTTGTCCCAGTAAATCATGGTCACTTCTGTTGTGAAGCTATGATATTGAAAACATTGGCAGGCACACTGGCCTGCACCCAGCGCTGCCAGCCCTGCACCCCCACAAACCCACGCACAAAGGACGAGGAAACATCTTCCAGCCCCGGCGGCGGCATGAGGTAGACCGTGCGGAGCTCCGGCTCCATACGGGCATTCATGCGGTCCATGGATTTCTCATACTCAAAATCCGTGGTATTCCGGATGCCGCGCAGCAGATGGGTGGCCCCCAACCGGCGGGCAAAATCCACGAGGAAGCCCCCCTGCATTCTTTCCACACGCACATTGGCCGGGGCATTCACCAGCATACCACGCAGAGCATCCATGCGCTGAGCCCCCGTCAGAAAGCTCTTCTTATCCGGATTCACGCCCAGCACCACTACCAGCTCGTCAAAAAGAGCAGCCCCCTGCTCAATCATCCACAGGTGACCGTTGGTAGGTGGGTCAAAACTACCCGCATAAATACCAATGCGTTTCATGTTTCGCATCATACACCGCAGCCCACGCAGTGTCAAGCCCGCGCACGGTAGCGCATGGGCCCGGCCATGAATAATTCCTCAAATCGGGCCACCTCCGCCGCATCCAGCGCCGGCTGACTGAGCAACCAGAGCGGCACATCCGGCTGACCTGTCTGGTACGCCAGCTGCACATGAGGCTGCGGCAGGCGCACCAGCCCGCAGGATTCGTAAAATGCCAGTCGGCGGGCCGTAGCCGCATCCACCACGGGTTCAATTTCCAGGATAAGGGGTCGGGAAAGGAGCGAAAGGGCCCGGCGTCCGAGGCCCTGTCCGCGGCGTTCCGGCACAATGGCCAGATGCTCCACATACGTCAGCCCCGCCCACTTCCAGTAGCTCAGGATGCCGGCAAACCCCGCAGCATCCGCAAGATGCTGCACGTGAAACGCCGGGTCTGCCAGTGCAACGGCGTGCCAGTCAGCACTGCGGCGCTCGCTGGCAGGAAATGCAGCTTCATACAGCCGCCACCACTCACCTGCCAGCGGATGCGTTGCCGCATCTATGCGGGTAACTCTCATTTCAATGGACCTCTTCCACCTGGTGCCCGGTAATGGGGCGACCGAGAATGTGCTCCGCCGCGTGTCGGTCCCAGCAGGAACGCAGTGTCCAGGTTGTCCAGGACGCATAGCGATTCTCCAGCTGCAGCGCCGCCATCTTCAGGCGGGCATGGAAGCCTGAAAGCTTGTACTGCACCTCATTCTCGTCCTCTGCCATCACCTCGCGGCAGAGCTGTTTCTCCTGCTCATAGACATGAAGCGCAAAATTCAGATTTGATTCAATCTCAAAACATCCATTCCTGAAATCTGCAGTGGAGAACTTCCACTGAGGATTCGCAGCCGCGTAACGAAGGTTCAAATCACCGGAAAGCGACGCCGGACTGCTGATGGAAAAGGCCAGTCCCATGAGCCCCAGCGTACCAAGGCAGATTCGGAAATGACGCAGGAAACCGCCACGGCTCAGCATATAGCACAGCAGTATCACCAGCCCGGCCACCCCCAGCAGCAGAAACTCCGCTGCCAGCACACGGCGCGGCGTAAAGGAATAGGCCCATATCTGGTTATACAGGCGCACATACACACTGACTGCCAGCAGAAAGGTCTGCCCCACCAACGCGAAGCCGAGTCCGCGTGCCACCACCGTGTGGCGCACACTGCCCCGGCGGCGGAATAAGTAGGTAAGCAGCGCAGCCGCCAGAATCGACGCCCACACGATGGACTCTGCCCCCTCATAGAGATAACTGGTCTGGGATACACCCTCCGGCACTCGGCGGAACCAGAGGAAGGCAATATCCGTACCGGTCGCTACGAGGAACGCCAGATTCACACCCAGCAGTATCATGAGCGGCAGGTGCGGCAACAGACTGCTGCCGCCTGGCTCCCCGTCATCGGGCACCTCCGGCAGGCAGGCTACATCCGACGGCGGACGCTGCACGGTGAAAATACCAAAGCCCAGGATGCCCACCACCCACACGATGGCATGCAGCCAGAAATCCCAGCTGATAGGCAGATACTCCACAATGCGGTTCCACCAGGTGGTGATGAAATCCCACACCATCTGCACCACCGGATTTCCGCTGGCAAATATGCAGAGAAACGCCACAAAACAGATAATGCCCACCAGCACGCTGATGAGCGTGGGCAGAATGCTCCGCCAGAAGCTGCCATTCACCTGGCCCCGGCGAGCATGCCAGTAGCCCCACCAGCTGCGGTATTCCACCCCCTGCTCCACCGGCACCGGCTTGCCCGGACCAAACAGAATCACAAAAAACGGCAGGGTAAGCGCCACCAGCCAGCACACCGGATTCCCACTCACCAGCAAACCGGAAAATCCCACCAGCCCCAGCAGCACCAGGAATACCTGTTCGCGGCGCGTAAAATCACGTCGCAGCATCAGAACAGCCGCCATAAACAGCAGCACGCCTATCCCCCCGCCTATACCATGGCAACTCATGCCTTCTCCCCGTCCCAGCGGAAAACACAAATCTGCCGCTGCGGCCACCAGAACCAGCACCACATACGGCACCCAGCCCAGTCGCCACCAGACAGGGTCACTCACCTTTTTCTCATGCATAACAGATAGTTCGACACCCGCCATCCGGAGCTGTTCAATCTTTGTAACATTCTGCTCATCGCATTTTGTATGCGATGTACAGTTTTTTTTATGTAATCATCTCATTTTGTGATTTTTGCTATTGAGTCGAATTTTTGGTACTTTTGTTAATTTTATCTGGGCCTACCATGCAAATTATTCATGCTTAACGACGTTGAGCCACATCGCATACAAAATGTGATAGACATACCAAGTGAAACATCTCTCTATGTCATGTTTCACCTAACCTAACCATTCGACTCAAATGAAATTCCATTTACCCAAGAAACTGTTGGTGGCTGTGCTTGCAGCCATGGGTGCAAGCACTGTACATGCAAAATTAGTAACACCGACAGAGGTACTAAACGTAACAGCAAGCGATGATGTCTACGAAATCACGTCTGATACCAAAGGCATCACAGCCCCGGTAACAGACGAAGGCGCGGTTATCTATTCTCCGTTCGTGAAGGATGGAGATGGAAAAGCCACCATCTCAAGCAGCCTGAAAAGTACGGCTCCCCTCTACGTTCGCGAAGGAGCATTGGAAATCAAAGGAACCGATACACGAGTCACGCTCAGTCCCGGCACCTCGCTTAGTTCCGGCACCGGTTCAGTTCCGGCAACCTCCTTTAGTGTAGCCGGCAAGAATGCAACCCTCATTGTGGACGGAGCTTACCTCAAGAACGATTCTGGTTCCGCCCTTAACGTTGGCGGTCCGAACGGCAGCGGCACACTGCTCATCACAAATGGAGGCACCGTATACAACCACACCGCAGGTTCCTCGTTGTTCATCGGCTATCATTCTGACTTCATCGATGATTCCAACGTACACGCAGTAACAACAACGCCGGAAAGCACAGATAAATACGAGGGTGTATATGTATCCGATGAAGGAAACAATAAGACCTTTGGTAAAGGCACCGTAACCGTTGAAAAAGGCTCTGAATTGTGGACCGGCTACAGCGGCCTGTATATGGCAGAAGGTGAGCTCAACGTGCGAGAAAATTCCAAAATGTACATTGGATATGACTGGGGCAATCTTGCGTGGGCCAATGGATTTGCCGCGCCGATAGGTGTACATGCATACTCTACATCTATTATCAACGTCTCAGGTGGCAGTTTGCTGTCCATGGGTTCCAAACTGTACACCGGCGTTTTGGAAGAAGCGGATAAAAACCGAGTTCAAGACCACACTCGTGTAATCTTCAATGTAGATGGTACGGATTCCCTTTTCATAGTACGCGGCCAGGCAAGCAGCACCGGCTGCAGAGTATTTCTTGGCACCAATGCCAATTTAACATCTTCGACCACCATTAACATTACCAATGGGGGCGCAGTGGACTTCCTGGGCGCCACCATGGGTGCGGGCGAAGGAAAGAGCACTGTTGACATCAATGTGGGAACAGGCTCCTCCTTTGTTGTGCAACAAGATTTAGTCATCAATGAGGGAACTACCATCAACTGTGCAGGCAGCGTCTCGGCAAATACGCTCACAGCCACCGCAGGATCCACAATTTGCCTGTCTGCTATTTCATCTGTTGAGACTGATGCAGCCATCACCATTGGCGAATCTTGGACAATGAGTGAAGGCTCGGTATTTGAATTATCACTTTCCGACGTAATCGAAAGCGGTACGTTGAATGTTGCTGTGGCCAATGTGGCCGCCACAGGGGTAGATGTGACAGGAGCAACGCTCAAACTGAACTCTCTGCTGTGGGAGAGCTCAGATCTGAAGTGGGACATTCAGGACAACGTTACCTACATCACCGGCACTCTGACAAAAAACGAAAGTGTTTCCATTGAGGCGGAAGATGTTACCCTGAACAGCGCCGAAGCCCTGGGAGATACCACCGTTTCCACCAGTGGTGACACCTCCCTTTCCACCGGGACAGGCGTGACCGTCACCCTGCCGGATACCATTGCCAACAGCGGCAACCTGAGCATCAGCGGCAGCTATGACGGCTCCTCCCTCGATACCATCGAGGTGGAAGACACCCGCGTGTGCGTCGATGGCAAGGAAGGCAACAACGGTTTCTACCGCGAGGGCGGCACGGCCATTCTCGTGGTGGATAACAAGGGCAATGCCACCCTGACGGTGGACGACGGCACCACGGTGA